>JABFRZ010000544.1 GCA_013140785.1 Planctomycetota bacterium
TGCCCGTGGCGAGCGCCATGGGAACGAACCCGAGCGACGCGACGAGCGCGGTCATCAGGACGGGCCGCAGTCGCACGAGGGCTCCTCGAACGATCGCTTCCGTCGTGTCGGATCCTTCCTGGCGGAGCTGGTTGATGAAGGTGACGAGGACCAGCCCGTTCAGGACCGCTACACCGGAGAGGGCGATGAACCCGACTGCGGCCGAAATCGAGAAGGGCATGCCCCGCAGCCACAGCGCGACGATCCCCCCGGTCAGGCCGAGCGGTACGCCGGTGAAGACGAGAACGGACTGGCGGACCGACTGGAAGGTCGCGTACAGGAGCAGGAAGATCAGCGCGAAACAAACGGGAACGACTACGCCGAGACGTTCGCGTGCCGCGACCAGGTTCTCGTACTGACCTCCCCATTCGAGCCAGCTCCCCGCGGGAAGGTCCAAGTCCGCGACGCGCGACTGCGCCTCGGCCGCGAACGAGCCGAGGTCGCGCCCGCGGACGTTGCACTGCACGACGACTCTGCGCTTGCCGTTCTCCCGGCTCACCTGGTTCGGTCCCTCGGAGACATCAATCGTTGCGAGCGCGCCCAGAGGCACGAACCCAGGCCCGACACGGACGTGTCCGTCCGAGACGGGCACGACCTCCATCGGCTCTCCGTCACTAGGGGGAAGGGGGATCGGAAGCTCTTCGAGCCGGTGGACGTCCTCTCGGACCTCGTCCGGCAAGCGCACGACGAGATCGAAGCGCCGATCACCCTCGAACACGAGGCCGGCCTCGCGGCCTCCCATGGCGGCGGCGACAACGTCCTGGACGTCGGAGACGCCCAGGCCCACCCGCGCGATCGCGTCACGGTCGATGGTCACCTCCATCAGCGGCAGGCCCGTGGTCTGCTCGACCCGCACGTCTGCGGCGCCGGGGATGTCTCCCAGGATGCGGGCGATCGCCTGCGCCGTGCGCTCCATCGCCGTGAAGTCGTCGCCGTACACCTTGACCGCGACGTCGCCACGGACGCCCGCGATGAGCTCGTTGAAGCGCATCTGGATCGGCTGCGTGAACTCGTAGTTGTGGCCCGCGGCCTCCTGAACGGCCTGCTCCATCCGCTCCTGGAGCACGAGCTTGTCGAGGTCTGGATCTGGCCATTCCTCGCGAGGCTTCAGGATGATGAAGGTGTCCGAGACGTTGGGCGGCATGGGGTCCGAGGCCATCTCCGCCGTGCCCGTCTTGGAGAAGACGAAGGCAACCTCGGGGAACCCGCTGACGATGCTCTCAACCTCGAGCTGCATCTCGGTCGACTGCGTGATGCCGGTGCTCGGAATGCGCATCGCGTGCATCGCGATGTCCTTCTCGTCGAGCGTCGGGATGAACTCCTGGCCGAGCTGCCCAGACAGGAGCAGCGCGCCCGCGAAGGCTGCCGCGGCGCCGCCCACGACCCACCAGCGCAGCCGCACCGCCGCGTTCACGACGGGCTCGTACACATGCTTGGAGGCGCGGATGAGGACGTTCTCCTTCTCCGCGACCCTGCCGCGAATCACGAGCGCTACCATCGCCGGAACGAAGGTCAACGACAGCACGAAGGCGGCGACGAGGGCGAAGATCACGGTCATCGCCATCGGGTGGAACATCTTCCCCTCGACCCCGGTCAGGGCGAGGATCGGGATGTACACGATGATGATGATCGCCTCGCCGAAGACCGTCGCGCGTCGGACCTGCAAGCTCGCCTCTGCGACGGCTTCGAGCCGCTCGATCCTCGTCAAGATCCGCCCGAGCGCGTGCTGCCGCTCGGCGATTACGCGCAGGCAGTTCTCGACGATGATGACGGCGCCGTCGACGATCAGCCCGAAATCGATGGCTCCAAGGCTCATGAGATTGCCGCTGATGCGACTCTGCACCATGCCCGTCGCAGTCAGGAGCATCGAGAGCGGGATCGCGAGAGCCGTCACGATCGCGGCGCGGATGTTTCCGAGCAGGAAGAAGAGCACTGCGACGACGAGGACCGCTCCCTCGAAGAGGTTCTTCTCCACCGTGCCGATCGTGGCGTTGACGAGCTTCGTGCGGTTGAGGACGGTCTTGGCGTGGATGCCAGGCGGCAGGGACTTCACGACCTCACGCATGCGCTCGTCGACGGCGGAGGAGACCGTGCGGCTGTTCTCGCCGATCAGCATCAGGGCCGTTCCCACGACGGCCTCGGCGCCGTTCTCGCTCGCACTGCCCGTGCGCAGCTCGCCCCCGATTCCCACCTCGGCGACGTCTCGAACCCGGATCGGGACTCCCTGGCGGGTCGCGATCACGATCGGGGCGATCTGCTCGACTCTCTCGATGCGGCCGGAAGCGCGAACGACGTAGGCCTCGCCGAGGTGCTCGACGAAGCCGGCGCCGGTGCTGACGTTGTTGCGCTCGAGCGCCTCGATCACGTCGTGGAAGGTCAGCCCGTATCCCACCAGCTTCTGCGGATCCGGGCGGACCTGGTACTGCTTCACGTAGCCGCCGATCGAGTCGACGCCAGCGACCCCGGGAACACTCTTGAGCTGCGGCCGGATGATCCAGTCCTGCACCGTGCGCAGGTACGCAGCTCGCCCGACGACCGTTCGGAGCCGCTCTCCCTCCGGCGTGCGATA
>JABFRZ010000676.1 GCA_013140785.1 Planctomycetota bacterium
TGCGCATTTCGGCGATCGTGAACAGCCGTTTCGGGATCGTGAACGCTCGTTTCGGGCATCGTGAACGGAGCGGAGCGACGCCGGGGGTTCAGGCGTCGAGTTGAGCGTTCTCCTTTCTCCAGGACGGTCCGGTCAGAACGATGCGGTGGGCGTTGTGGAGCACCCGGTCGCAGATCGCGTCGGCGACGGTAGCCTCTCCGAGATGGTCGTGCCAGTGCTCGGTCGGGAGCTGGCTGGTGAGGAGGGTGGAGCGCAGTCCATAGCGGTCCTCGAAGATCTCCAGCAGATCGCGGCGGTCCGCGTCGCTCAACGGCGCCAGGCCCCAGTCGTCGAGCACGAGGACGTCGGCGCGAGCGAAGCGCGCGAGCAGTCGCGTGTAGCTGCCGTCGGCGTGCGCGAGGGCCAGCTCCTCGAACAGCCGCGGGACGCGGCGATAGAGCACGCGATGGCCGATGCGACAGGCTTGATGCGCGAGCGCGCAGGCGATGAACGTCTTGCCGGTGCCGGTGGGGCCGGTGATGACGACGTTGTGGTGCTCGGCGATCCAGCGGCCGGTGGCGAGCTGGCGGAGCAGGGCCTTGTCGAGCGGACGCTGAGGCCGATGCTCGATCGCTTCGAGGCTGGCCTGAGCGAGACGCAGCCGGGCTTCCTTGAGGGAGCGTTGCAGGCGGCGGTTCTCGCGGCCGAGCCACTGCGCATCGACCAGCAGCCCGAAGCGTTCATCGAACGTGAGCGCGTCATGATCGGCGATCCGCTGCTGCTCCTGCCAGGCGTGAGCCATCTCGTGCAGACGCAGGGCAGAGAGCTTGTCGTGGGTGGAGCTGTTGAGCATCGGTCCTCCTCGGTTAGCGGTAGTAGTCGCGCCCGCGCAGGTTGTCGTGCGGAACGGGGACACCGTCCCGCGGGCTCGAGTCCGGGGCGGGCATCCGGTCGAGTCCATGCTTCAAGATCGATTCGACGTGACGGTAGGAACGCGCGCTCACGGCGACGGCGCGCGTGCACGCGGCCTCGAGGCGAGCCTCGCCGTAGCGCCTGGCCAGGCGCAGGATGCCGAGACAGGAGCGGTAGCCCTGCTCGGGGTGCGGGCGATCGGCGAAGATCGCCTCGACCAGCGTGCGCGTCTGCGGGCCGATGGTGTGGGCCCAGCGCGTGATGCGCTCGGGCGACCACTCCAGGTGCGCCTGGTGGCTCTTGGGCATGTGCTCGGGCACGGTGGTGTGGCGACCGCGCAGAGCGCTGCGCAGGTGCGAGGCGACGCGTTGGCCGTGATGGAAGACCTCGACGGTCGTCGCCGTGTGGCGCAGCTCGAGTTGCTGGCCGCGGAGCGTGAACGGCACGCTGTAGTAGTGGCCGGCGAGTTCGACGTGGTAGTCGATGTTGGCGCGCACGAACTTCCACAGCGCGTGCTGGTAGCGGGTCACGGGCAGCGGCTTGAGTGCGGGCCGATCGAGCTGCTCGAACAAGGCCCGGCGGCTGGCGCGATAGTGGCGCATGGTGCGGCCGTTGAGCTCGTCGAGCAGCTCGCCGATGCGCTGGTTGAGGGCCGGGAGTGCGAAGAACGCCTGGTGGCGCAGGCGCGCGAGGATCCAGCGCTCGGCGATCTGCACGGCGACTTCGACCTTGGCCTTGTCGCGGGGGGCCGCCGGGCGCGCGGGCAAGATCACGGTGCCGTAGTGGCGGGCCAGCTCCTCGTAGCTGCGCTGGAGCTCCGGCTCGTAGCGGCACGCACGGGTGACCCCGGTCTTCAGCTGATCGGGCACAACGGCCCCCGTCACACCGCCCAGGTACTCGAACGCGTGGACGTGGCTCTGGATCCAGTCGGCGATCTGCTGGGTGGCGGTGGCTTCGGCGAACGTGTAGTTCGAAGCGCCGAGCACGGCGACGAACAGCTCGACCTCGCGGACCTCGCCAGTCGCGGGATCGACAAGCGCGGGCTTCTTGCCGGCGTAGTCGACGAACAGCTTCTCGCCGGCGCGGTGGATCTGGCGCATCGACAGCCGGCGGCCCTGGCACCAGCGCCGGTAGTGATCGCAGAACTGCGTGTAGCCGTAGCCGTCGGGATGTCGCTCCCGGTACTCGTGGTGCAGCAGCTGGAGCGTCACGCCCTGGCGCTTGAGTTCGGTGTGCAGCGCCGCCGGCTCGGGCAACGACCGGTGACGATCGGTCGTCGCGGTGCCGTACAGCCGGACCTCCAGCGCCTCGTCGCTCAGGCCCTCGACGGTGCCCCAGTCGAGCCCCGCCTGCCGGGCGCGCTGCTCGGCCGCCGACACGGCGCCGACGCTCACCGACAGGCTCGCGGCCACGTCGCGGTGGCTGCGGCCCAGCGCCCACTTGTGCCGGAGTATCTCGCGGATCTTGCGCATGGTCAGTCGCTCGGTCGCCATCCCACCCCCTCCTTGGGGGCGGATGGACGACTGGACCTCCCAGCGCCGCTACTCTCCCAGGCACCCGCCCCGGCCGGGGCAGCGTGGCCTGTTCACGATCACCGATCTAGGTGTTCACGATCCCGAAACGGCTGTTCACGATGCCGTTTTCGGTGTTCACGATCCCGAAATGGGCGTTCACGATGTTCCGAAACGGGTGTTCACGATGGACCGAAACACGCA
>JABFRZ010000406.1 GCA_013140785.1 Planctomycetota bacterium
GCCGTCCTCCGAGGGCGGGTGCTGGTAGAAGTAGAGATCGAGCCCGACGGCCGCGCTGAGCGCCTTCTCCGACTCGATGAAGGTCGTGCCCGGCGTCGAGTCGTCCTCGACCGGGATCGTGCTGAGCGCCAGGTCCACGACGCCGTGCCAGTTCCTGTACGAGCCCCGATTCTTGTCAGGGTCCCGAGCATTGTCCGTGGGACGGAAGGCCGTGTCCCCGACGAAACGGAGGTAGCCCGTCGGCGAGGAGAAGGAATCGTTGCCCTCGGAGATCTCGCCGCCCGCCAGGACCTGCCAGCTGAAGTTCCCGCGCTGGTAGGGGTGACGCAGGGCCTCGACCTTGAACTCGTTCTTGAGCAGCTCCACGTCCAGCTCGTCACCCGAGACTTCCGCGTGCGCGATGAGCTCGTCGAACGCGTCTCGATCGTGCTCGAGCAGCCGTTTCTTCCGTTCGAGCAAGGACTTCTTCCGCGCCGAGGGTCCGGCCGCGCCGATGTCCACGGCCAGGGTCGAGAGCGCTCGCTCGATCTCATCCCTGAATGCGGCGCTCCCCGGAGCTGCTACCTCCCGGGCCGCGTCCTGGGCAGCTTTGTCCCGTGCCGCCAAGGCCGGCGCGTCCCCCTGCGCGACGAGAAACGGGCACAGTAAGAGCCACGACGAGATCACCATCATCCACTCCCTCGGTTGCGATCCAGCCCGGCGATCCTCCGCTCCCTGCGGAGGCACCCCGGCCCCGTGACGCGAATCCTACGGCCGGCGGAGAGCGCCGGCAAGAGCCGTAGCGAGCGCACGCGGGCGTCGAGAACGGTTCGATGCCGCGTGCAACGCGAGCGGCGGAACGCACAATGGCCTCATCGATGCGCGCGCCTCTGCTCCTCCTCGTCCTGGCCTGGCCGCAGGCTCCGGCGCCGCCTGGGCAGGACTTCGAGGCGGGCTTCGCGAGCATCACCGAGAAGGAGCTGCTCGTGCACGTCACCGAACTCGCCGCGCCGCAGCTCGAGGGTCGCGATTCCCCGAGCGACGGGCTCCACCGCGCGGGGGAATACATCATCGGACGCCTGAAGGCGGCCGGGGTCGAGCCGGCCATGCCCGACGGCTCGTACCGCCACGGCTACACGCTGCTCGAGGACGCGGGCGAGCGCAAATGCGTTGCGCCCGTGCCCGAGAAGTGCTGGCTGGAGCTGGAGGAGGAAGGCGCCGAGCCGCAGGCGTTCGTGCTCGAGCAGGACTTCGTGCCCTTCCCGAGCTGTGCCGGCGAGGGCGAAGGGCGTCTCTCGTTCTTCGGTTTCGGCATCACCGACTCGGGCGAGCGCTACGACGACCTCAAGGGCAAGAACTGCGAGGGCGAGGTGGTCATGATCCTGGAGGGCGAGCCGCGCCACAAGAAGCTCTTCGACGGTCCGGTCGTCACCGAGGCGGCCGACGCGTACACCAAGATCAAGGCGCTCGAGCAGCGCGGCGCGCGCGGCGTCCTGATCGTGCGCCGGCCGCCGGCCGAGCAGCCGAAGGGCCTGGACGGGAAGGTCGTCGCTCCGACCGAGCTCGGTTTCCGGCACTCCTGGGCGCGCTGGAACCACGCGGCGGTGCAGGCGAAGACCGAGGTCAACACGCGCATCCCGGTGCTCGAGATCAGCGCGGCCACGGCTTCGCGCCTGCTCGGAGAGGACGTGAGCGAGCTTGCGGGCCGCATCGACGGCTCCGGGAAGCCGATCAGGCTCGACCGCAAGGGCGTGCGCGTGCGCTTGGCGGCCGGGATGGCCGAGAAGGGGGTTCCGATCGACAACATCGTCGGGCTCGTGCGCGGCTCGGACCCCCGCTGGCGAGCGAGTACCTGGTCATCGGCGCGCACTACGATCACATCGGCGTGGACGCCTGGGGCCGCATCGGCTGCGGCGCGGACGACAACGGCTCGGGCTCGGCCGGGCTGCTCGAGCTGGCCGAGGCGATGGCCTTGGCGAAACCGAAGCGCTCGATCCTGGTGGCCTGGTTCAGCGCCGAAGAGGTCGGCCTGGACGGCAGCAAGGCCTTCTGCGAGAACCCGCCCGTGGCCATGAGCTCGATCGCGGCCATGCTCAACGTGGACATGATCGGACGGCTCGAGGAGGACGAGGTCTATGTGATCGGCTCGCACGTCAACAAGGGCTTCGAGGACGTTCTCAAGGCCGCGAAGAAGCTGAAGCCGACCCAGATCAAGAAGGTCTTCACCGACAAGGGTGTGCAGTTTTGGACCCGCTCCGACCACTTCAACTTCCACGAGAAGGGCGTGCCAGCGCTGTTCTTCTTCGAGGGCGCGATCGAGGCGGACAACCCCGACTACCACGTGTTCACCGACACGGTGGACAAGCTCTCGACCACCAAGATGGCGCGCATCACGCGCTTCATGTTCAACACCGCATGGCTGATCGCCAACGAGCCCGAGCGCCCGCCCGCGCCGCACTAGTGTTCCTTCCTCGAAGTAGCGCCAACAATGCGCCGTGATGGATCGTCGCTGGCAAGGCGCGCCGACGACGCGTATTCGCTGCAATACTCGGAGGAGGCGCAACGCCGCCAGCGGCGATTCAGTGCGGCGGATTGTTGGCGCTACTTCGGGGAAGGGACACTAG
>JABFRZ010000202.1 GCA_013140785.1 Planctomycetota bacterium
CCCTTCAGCGTCACCACGCGCGCCCCCAGGCGCGGGCAAGACCACGCTGCTGCGCCTGATCCTGGGCGAACTCGCGCCCGACGCGGGCGTGCGCGAAGCCGGTGCGACGGTGCGCTTCGCGAGCATGGATCAGCTCAAGGGCGACCTCGACCTCGACGCGCGCGTCAACGAAGCCCTGGCGGGCCGGAAGGAGACGATCGCGGTCGGAGAGCGCGCGGTGCGCGTCGAGAGCTACCTCGACCGCTTCGGCCTGGGCGTCCAGCAGCAGCGCTCGCTCGTGCGCGACCTCTCCGGCGGCGAGCGCAGTCGCCTGCAGCTCGCCAAGCTGTTCGCGCGCGGCGGCAACGTGCTCGTCCTGGACGAACCGACCAACGACCTCGACCTCGCCACGCTACGCGCGCTGGAGGAG
Organism: Planctomycetota bacterium; assembly: GCA_013140785.1. Classification (GTDB taxonomy): domain Bacteria; phylum Planctomycetota; class UBA1135; order UBA1135; genus JABFRZ01. Next base: position 410 of record JABFRZ010000202.1, read on the forward strand.
GCCCTGATCGCCTTCCAGGGTTCGGCCCTGCTCGTCAGCCACGACCGCTGGTTCCTGGATCGGGTGGCGACGCAGATCCTCTACCTGGACGGGCGCGGCGGCGTGCGCTTGCACCACGGCGACATGAGCTCCTTGCTCGAGCGCCTTGGGCGCGAGAAGCAGGCGCAACGCGCGGCACCGCCCGCGGCCCGAACCGCCGCGGCGCGCGCGGCGGCTCCGAAGGCGAAGGGCATCACACCCTGGCAGCGACGGGAGCTCGACGAGATCGAGCAGCGCATCGCGGCCCTCGAACTCGAGCTCGCCGCGCTGGACGGGCGCCTCGGCGATTCCGCGCTTTACTCAGGCCCCAAGCCGGCGCTCCTCGCGCTGCGGGCGCAGCGCAAGGAGCACGCGACCGAACTCGCACGCTTGCTCGCGCGCTGGGAAGAGCTCGAGGCCCTACGCGGCTGAGTCACGGAGTCGCGCGCTTCGCGCCGCTCAGGAATAGGTCCGCGCGCGGGTCTCGAGCGCGAAGCGCGGGATGCGCTCCCACTCCTCCGGCGCCAGGCTGTATTGCTCGCACACGAGGCTCAGACGGCTGCCGGCGCTCTCGACGCGCTCGATCGAGTGCGTGAGGTCGCCGTCGAAGAAGACCAGCGAGCCCGCGACCGGCCGCACGCAGGCGAGCTGCTTCTTGCCGCGCGCGAGCACCAGCCTGCCGCCGGACAGCGCGGGCGGGACGAGCACGTAGAGCACGCTCACCGAGACGGGCGGCAGGATCTCCTTGCAGTACGAGCGCAGGCTGCGATCGACGTGGGGATCGACGCGCGAGCCGCGCCCGAGCTCGAGCGGGTTCAGGTAGAAGGCGTTGCAGTCGGCGCGCAGGGCACGCTCGAGGTACGGCACGAAGGCGGGGAAGCCGCGTTCGACCTCGGCCCGCCCGTCGTCGCGGAAGACGAGCGAGAAGCCGCGCGTTTGGACGAAGTCGCGGTTGAGCGTGTGGGTCGCGAAGTGGGGCGAACCGAGGATCGCGCGCCCGAGCGTGCGCAGGTAGGCCGGCGCGAAGGCCAAGGGATGTTCGGCGTGGGCGGGCATGCTCCGAGATCGTGCGCGAGGCGAGTCGGATCGGGACGGACGAACTCGCGCAAACGAAAGCGGGCCCATTCGGGCCCGCCAGGATTGAAAGAAGGAGTGCGCCGCTACGGCGCGCCGATCTCGATCCGCAGGGCGTTGGTCAGCGTCCGGTCGAAGCGCGTGCCGGGCCTGCGGAATTGGCCCTGGGCGAAGATCACCGCGTCCACGAGCGCGAGGTCAGCCGGGATCGTGACGCCGGTCGTCACGGGGTTGGTCCCGTCCCACGGCGGCGGGAACAGGCTGCCGATGAGGTGCGCGTTCGAGATCATCGTTTCGCCGAAGGGCCCGACCACGCCGCATTCCGAGCCGGGGATGCGCTGGCGCGTCGAGAAGTTGATGCGGGGCCGCGCGCCCGCGACGTGCCCGTCGTCCATGAAGAACTCCATGTGCTCGCCCACGCGCGCGGCACCCGAGGAGAGCCCGAGCTTGCCGGGGTTGGCAAAACAGCCGGGCAGCTCGAGCACCAGACCGAAGTCGACGAACAGCAGGGCATCGCCGAGAAGCGCGAGCTCGACGCTGGCCACGAGGAAGCGGCCGTTCGGGCTGACCGCGAAGCAGCTGTCGACGGCCTCGACCTTCGTGACCAGGCGGCCGTTCACTACGGTCCGGTTCCGGACCACGATCGGCTCGAAGTTGCGCAGGATGGCGTCGTCCGTGACGGTCGTGCCATCCGAGACGGAGGTGCGCCAGAAGACGTCGCCATTGTTCGTGAGGAAGATTGGGGCAGCGTTCGAGCCCGTGATCGGCAGGGGCGAGAGGGCCGGGATGACGTCGCCCTGCTGGGCGAACTTCTGGCCGTTCTTCTCGATCAGGTAGGCGGTGCTCGGTGCGGCGTTGAGGATCCCGGACAGAACGAAGTCGCCGTGATCGTTGAGCGCGACGCGCGCCACGTTGAGCGTCTTCCAGGTGCGGCCAGGAATCGGACTCGGCTGACTCTCCCGGGCCAGGGGTTGGCTCAGGTTGCGCAGGACCATTTGGCTCGTGTTCGTCAGGACATAGCAGATAACGTCGCCATTGTTGTTCATGGCGACGCTCTGGTTCGTCCCGAAGCTTCCGACCACAACCCCAAGGCCCGGAATGGGCTGCGTGTTCACAGCGAAACTCGTACTGCTCACGAGGTTGCCGAGCTCGTCGAACTGAAACTTCATCATGAAGTCTCTGGCCGCGCCCCCGGTGGCCGGCCTGATTTTCCCCTTCGCGAGAAGGAGGTTGTTGTCGTTCAGCTTGACGAATTCGATCTGGTCGAACACCGTTCCGACCGCGAAGGGGGAGATGAAGGGGTCCCCCGCGACCGCGACGAACCGGAGGTTGAAGGCGATGGCCTGTTTGGCGCTCGAGACACCCGGCACCCTGGCCTTGACGGCCATCGCGATGTTGCCCTGGCGATTGATGTTGATCGATTCGATCTCGTCCAGAAACGAGCCCGCCGGGGAGGAAAAGAACATGCCCTCCCGGAAAGTGGCGAAGCCGCTGCGCAGGACCACGCCGTCTTGGTTCTGATCCGAGAAGCCCGTGTCGATGAGCGCCGTCCACATCTTGGTGTCGTTGACGTGGACGAGGTCCAGGGTGGTCATCGCTCCGATCCCGAGGATCGTGCTCCCCGTCTCGAGCACGCTTTCGACGGTCTGGGCCGAGGCCGAAGTGGGCAGGCCCAGGAGGGCGAACCAGAGAAGCGCTTTCCCGTACCGCAGTGAAGACATGATCGATGACCCGATTGGAAGGGGGACTCGCGACCACCCTATCGACCCGGAAGAGATCCGGCCATCGCGTGGCCTGGCGTGGCTGCCGAGGTGGCTTGGGGGATCGTGGGTACCTAGTTGAGCGCGGAAAGCGGGCTACAGGCGTCCCGCAACCCCTCGTGGAATCCTACCTCCCGAGGGCGGGGTCCGGGGGGCCGCGTAGGTTCCGTTCCAGAAGCACCTCGACCAGAACCAGCCCGGCGGCGACGCCAAGGCCCACGGGCCAGGTCAGGAATCGGTTCGCGAGGGCGGCCAGAAGGGTCAGGCCCACCGCCAGGGGGGCCACCAGGCCCGCCCAGTCGAGGTCGGAGCGCAGCTCCTCGGGAGGGGTCGAGAGCGGCAGGGCACGGACGCAACGCGGGTAGAGCAAACGCAAGACGAGGAGCGCCAGCAGCACGGCCGGTAGCCAGATCCGCAGGAGCAGCTCCGCCTGCGCCAGGGCGAGCCCGAGCGCGAGCAGCGTGAGATAGAGCGGCAGGACCCAGCGCACGAACACGGCCTTGATCGTGCCGCCGACGAGCGCGCTTTCCGACCTGGGAGCCGTGCGCAGGATCCAGACTGCCTGGGCCGATTCGCTCAGTGGAACGTGCACGAGCAGGACCGGCAGATACACGCTCACCGTGAAGCACAGCAGGGCCAGCAAGTCGGCGCGCCACGGCTCGCCCGAAGCCTGCGCGCCGCTCGCGCCGACCCACAGGAACGCCAGCGGGATCCCGAGGATCGGATAGGTGCGCAGGGCCACTTCGCGCTCGCGTGGCAGTGCGCGGAAGACGAGCTCGAAAGCGCCGCGCTCGTCGTTCCGGACCCACGTGCGCACGGCCGCCCAGCGCAGCGGCTCGAGCCAGCGCTCGAGCGCGCCGCGTCTCTGCCCGTGGCGCGCCTCGCCGGCGGGAACGGCGAGGAGCAGGGCGCCGCACAGCACGACCGAAACGAGCGGCAGCGCCGCGCTCCAGAAGCCCTGGACGAGTGGGCGCGCGAAACACGCGATCGGTTGCCAGGCCCAGCCTTCGCGGCCGGGCTGGAGTTCGGCCAGCTCCGGCAGGCCGCCGAGGAGTCGCAGGAGCACCACCACCACCAGCAGGAACAGCGCCGTTTCGAGCAGCACGAAGACGCTCTCTGCACGCGCGAGCAAGAGCTGCTGGGCCCAGATCAGGAGCGTGGCGAGCGCGAGGATCAGCGCGAAGCCGAGCAGCGGCAAGGCCAGGCGCGCTCCAGCTCCGGATCCCGCGGGAGCGAGCCAAGCCCAGGGTACGAACCAGGCCAACACGAACGCGGCCAGCAAGAGCAGGAGGTGCAGTACGCGTGCCAAGGTGCGCTCCCGCGGCAGGGCCGGCAGCGCCGCGATCCACTCGCCGCCCTCGTCGTGACGCAGGATCGCGCCCAGGTCGGAGAGCAGCGGGAGCGCGAGCAGGAGCGCGCCCATCGCGAGCGCGAAGAGCGCGTAGGGATAGGGCGGCAGCGCATCGCGCACCAAGAGCGCCACGACCGCCGCGAGACCGGCGTGGAAGGCGAGCGCGTGGACGGGCCAACCCGTGCGGCGCGCGAGGGCGAAGCGTGCGCGCGCGAGGTGCCTGGTGCGCGCGAGGGACCTCGGGAGCCCGTTGCTGGGCACGGCTGCGTGGGGGGTCAGGAGAAGAGCTCGAGCGACAGCTTGAAGCGATACTCGTTGGCCAGCTTGTCCTCCAACCCGAGCATGGCGAAGACCTCGAGCATGGTCTTCTTCGCCTCCCCGCGTTGCGCGCCCGCGTCGGCGCGCACCACGTCGAGCAGATGCTCGAGCCCGGGCCCGTATTCCTTGGCCGCCACCAGAGCTTTGGCGAGCTGGATGCGCGCGGCCAGGTCGGCCGGATTCGCGCGCAGCGTGGCCTCGAGCTCGGCGCGGTCCCCGGCCGCGGCCGCGAAGTCGAGCTTGGCCCGCAAGCTCTTGACCTGCTCGGCGGAGGCCGGGTCGTCCTCGAGCTTGTCCAGCACGAGTCGCGCATCTTGCGGCCGTTTGGCGTCGATCAGGATCTCGGCCAGGACGAGGCGAGCCGCGTTGTGTGCGGGCGCGTCGCGCAGGAGCTCGCGCAGGAGGCCGATGGCCTGTTCGAGCTCTCCGCTCGCGGCCAGCTCGCGCGCGCGCGCGACCGCAGCGTCGGTTCCTGACGGAAGCGCGCCGCTCGGCGCCACGCGATCGAGGAAGGCATCGATCTCGCTGGCCGGCAGCGCACCTTGGAAGCCGTCCACCAGCCGGCCCTCCGAGATCGCTAGAACCGTGGGCACGGCCTGCACCCGGAAGGCCTGGGCCAGCTCGGGGTTCCGGTCGATGTCGATCTTCGCCAGCAGGAAGCGTCCCTGACCCTCGCGCGCGCGCTTCTCGAGCTCGGGCCCGAGCGTCTTGCAGGGGCCGCACCACGTGGCCCAGAAATCGAGCAGGACCGGCACCGTGAGCGAGCGCGCCAGGACCCCGCGCTCGAAATTGGAGGCGTCGGCCTCGACGATCCACTCTGAGCCTTGCAGAGGCCCGGAGCCGTGCGCGGGCGCGGTAGGTTTGGGTGCGGGTATCATGGATGCGTGTCTCTCAGGGGGCCTGGAGGAGCATAGGCCCTTCTCGGTGGAACCGCACCAACGCACGCGCGTTGGTCAGCGCGAGGAATAGAGGCCGAGTTGGCCGCCGTCTCGCCGCGCTCACGGCACACCTTCGGCCTGCAGCCTTCCGCGCAGGAACACGCGCAACCCGTGGAAGGCGCGTTCGGGGAGCGGCGCGGTCTCGTCGGGATCGGCCACGAGGTCGTAGAACTCCTCGGTGATGGCGGGGGCGATGCCGGTGCGTCGCAGCTTGAAGCGCGTCGTGCGCGCGCACCAGTCGCCGGGAACGGTCGGTCCGCCGCCCTGGCCGCAGATGACGTAGGCGTGCTCGGGCTTGCCGAGCACGGAGAGCCCGTCGATGCCGGCCGGGGGCGGTGCGCGCAGGTAGTGCGCGACGGTCGGCAGCACGTCAGCGATGTGGACCAGGCGGTTCGACTCCCCCGGCGGGAGCCCGACTCCGGCGATCAGGAACGGCACGCGGATCCCGCGCTCGAAGGTGCTGACCTTTGCCTTGGCCGGATCCGGCGCGACTTGCTGCGGCGTGCCGTTGTCGCCCACGAGCACGACGAGGGTCTTGGCGAGCTCGACGTTCGACAACACGCGTCCCACCTGCACGTCGGCGGCCGCGATCATGGCGAGGAACTGCGGGCGCACCCCAAAAGGCCGCGGATACCCAGGCGGAAGGAAAGAGGCCGGAGGTTTGTGAAAGGGCGCGTGCGCGAGCGACATGCTCCACACGGCCAAGCGTGAGCCAGGTGTCTCGTTCCACCAGTTCACGAGCTTGCCCTCGATCACTCCGGGGCTGTACGCGGTGGAGATCGAAGAGGAGCCCGAACTGGCGAAGACCCAGGAGGTGTACGAGGAGCCGCCGCAGGAGTTCATGTTCCCCGGCGTGCCCAACCACGTGGAGTACCCGTGTGCGAGGGGCGCGTCTTGCCAGGGACCGCCGAGGGGATTGGCGCCGAGGTGCCACTTCCCGAACAGCGCGGCCGTCAGGCCCTCGGAAGCCGCGAGGTCGCCCAGCAATACGTCCGCGACCGGAGGCTCGGCTCCGGGAAGCGGATCGCAGCCGACACCGCTCTCGTTGAAGTACCAGCGTCCGTCGTGCAGCGAGCGTCGCGACGGGCTGCACACGGGGTTCGCGAAGGCGTTTCGATAGACGATCCCGCTTGCGGCGAGGCCGGCGATGTTCGGCGCCCAGCCATCGGCGATGACCTCGTCGAGGTCGGCCTGGCCCACGTCGTCCAGGAGGATCACGAGCACGTCCTGCGTCGGGACGAGCGCGAGCAGAAGGGAAGCCAGGCTCATGCGCGGACGCTGGCTCGAGACAGACAACCTCGGGACAAGGGCTGCCCCGCGTGACTTGCACCGCTAGCCGCCGAGGGCTGGCTCACGGCACACCTTCGGCCTGCAGCCTTCCGCGCAGGAACACGCGCAACCCGTGGAAGGCGCGTTCGGGGAGCGGCGCGGTCTCGTCGGGATCGGCCACGAGGTCGTAGAACTCCTCGGTGATGGCGGGGGCGATGCCGGTGCGTCGCAGCTTGAAGCGCGTCGTGCGCGCGCACCAGTCGCCGGGAACGGTCGGTCCGCCGCCCTGGCCGCAGATGACGTAGGCGTGCTCGGGCTTGCCGAGCACGGAGAGCCCGTCGATGCCGGCCGGGGGCGGTGCGCGCAGGTAGTGCGCGACGGTCGGCAGCACGTCGGCGATGTGGACCAGGCGGTTCGACTCCCCCGGCGGGAGCCCGACTCCGGCGATCAGGAACGGCACGCGGATCCCGCGCTCGAAGGTGCTCGCCTTGGCCCGAGCTGGGTCCGGTGCGACATTCTGGGGTGTACCGTTGTCGCCCAGCAGGATGACGAGGGTCGAGGCGAGATCGACGTGCTCCAGCACGCGTCCGACCTGCACGTCGATGGCCGCGATCATCGCGAGGTACAGCTTGCGCTCGTCATCCGCGGGGGGCCCTGGGTAGCCCGGTGGCAGGAAGGCGTTCGGGGGTCGGTGGAAGCGGCCGTGCGCCAGCGACATGCTCCACAAGGCGAAGCGCTTGTGCGTCGAGTCCCACCAGCTCACGAGCCGGTTCTCGATCACTCCGGGGTTGTACTGGGTCGAGATCGAGGTGCGGTTCGAATCGACGAAGACCCAGTAGTTGTAGGAGGTTCCGCCGCACGAGTTCACGTTCCCCGGCGTGCCCTGCCACAACGAGTAGCCATGGGCGAGCGGCGCTTTCTGATAGGCGCCGCCGTACGGGTTGCCTCCGAGGTGCCACTTGCCGAACAGTGCGGCCGTCAGTCCCTCGGAGACCGCGAGGTCGCCCAGCAGGACGTCCGCGACGGGAGGCTCGGCTCCAGGAAGCGGGTCGCAGCCGACGCCGCTCTCGTTGAAGTACCAGCGTCCGTCGTGCAGCGAGCGCCGCGACGGGCTGCACACGGGGTTCGCGAAGGCGTTGCGGTAGACGATGCCTCGGGCAGCGAGCGCGGAGATGTTCGGCGCCCAGCCGTCGGCCGCGACCTCGTCCAAGTCCGCCTGAGCGACATCGTCGAGCAGGATCACGAGCACGTTTTCCTGCGGCGCGAGCGCAAAGAGCAGGGCGGCGAGCACGAACAGCGATTGTAACTGCTCGCTCGCCCGCGTGGCCGATCGCGCGCTCCTCCGGGTGGTAGCCTGGAGAAGATCTCCTCTCACCCGTCCCGTTGCCCTCGCGTAGCCCCCGTCCATGATCCAGTCTCAGCTCCTACCTGGCTTTCTCGCCGTCTTGGCCGCCGTCTCCGGCCAACCCTTCCAGGGCGGGGGCCAGCGACAGAAGTACGAGCCGGCCGTCAAGCTGCCCGACGATTTCGTGCGTTACGCGCGCCTCCCCGACGGCGGCATCCAGCCCAGGGTGGAAGTCGTGGGCGAGGCCGTGGTGATTCTCTACTTCAAGGGCGATGCAGCGCAGGGCGACCTGTTCCTGACGCGCTCGAAGGACGAAGCTCGGACCTTTGAAGCGAGCGTGCGCTTGAACGCCGTGCCCGTGCTCACACAGCTGGTGGGACACTCGGGCGCGCTCGACGCCGGTCCCGACGGACGCGCGCACGTGATCTGGGTCTCGGGCGGCGAGAAGCCATCGCTCCAGTACGTGCGCGAGAGCAGCGCTGGCGCCTTCTCGCCGGTGCAGGACCTCGGTTGTCCGGTGCGACTCGGCCTTTCTCCGGCGGTGGCGGTCGATGGCAAGGGGAAGGTCCACGTTTTCTACGTAGCCGAAGACGCGGAGGCTGCGGAAGTGGAAGGCGAGACCCCTGGCCTGCGCGTCTGGATGCGGACGAGCGTGGACGGTGCCACCTTCGGCCCCCCCGTCGCGATCGACGCCGCGGCGGATGGCGTCTCCGACTCCTCAGCGGTCTCGGCTCACACGGACCGGGTCAACGGGACGATCTATTTCTTCTATCTGACCGCGGGCAGGCGCGGCGCGCCCGAGGTGCGGCTTCTGTCTTCCACGGACGGCGGCGCGACGTTCGTTTCGAAGCTGATCGAAATGGCCTCCCGGCACAACACGCCACCGCAGGCAAGGCCATGTCTGTCCCAAGAGATCGTCACCGAGCGCACCCTCGGGAAGGGCCTGACGATCGTCAGCTGGGACACCTACGCGCAAGTTTTCTGGGGCGGGCTCGATCCGAGGACGAGGAAGCTCCAGGGCAGCCCGCCAACCAGCCCGCGGTTTTCGGACTCGGCGCGCCGTCTGCGCGCGTCGGGCATCGCGTCAGGCTCGGAGTTCCTCCTGGCGTGGCTCGAGCACCCAGTCGGCGATCGCAGCCAGCCGATGCGCGTGGGGTGGCAGGTCTGGTACGCAGCGGGTCTCGTGCCCCTCGGGTGGGGTCAGGCTCCGGAGCCCGCCGGCGACAGCATGCCCGCCGTCTTCGCCAATCGAGAGCGCGGCTTCACGATCGTCTACTAGCAGTAGCAGCTGGGGCCAAGGCCGCGGGGGATACAGTTGGCCTGTGCAGTTCGACGTCAGCGGACCCGTCGGCAGGCTCTTGGGCGAGATGGAAGAGCCCGAAGGCATCCCGAAGGGGCTCGCGATCGTCTGTCATCCCCACCCTCTGCACGGCGGGTCGATGGGCAACACGGTGGTCATGCGCGTCGCGCGCGCGCTGCGGTCGGCCGGCCTGGTCAGTCTGCGCTTCAACTTTCGAGGGGTGGGTGGTTCGGAGGGAGACCACGACGGCGCCCAGGAAGTGGAGGATGCCTCAGCAGCCGCCCTGGCGCTTCAGGCCAGGCACCCGGGCCTTCCCTTGTGGGCAGCTGGGTACTCGTTCGGGTCGCGCATCGTCTCCGAGCTCGCCCTGCGAGACGCGGGCGTCGAGCGCCTGGTCCTGATCGCCTTTCCTGCCGCGCTCTACGACCCGAGCTTCCTCGCGCGGGTCTCTCAGCCGAGCCTGATCGTGATGGGGGAAGCGGACACCTTCGGGACCGCTTCCGACCTGCGCCGCAAGTTGCACCGCCTGCCGCCTCAGCTCGAGCTGGTTGAAATCCAGGGCGCCGATCACTTCTTCCGCAGCCGGACGCCCCTCGTGGAGGAGGCGGTGCGCCGCTACGCTCGCGCCGCCCTCGAGCCCAGCCGGGAATGAAGAAGACTACGAAGCAAGCGAGCCAGCGCAGTCCGGCCGAGCGCCCCGACCGGACAGGTCCGGCGGCGGACGCGTTTCCGCGCGATCAGATCCCCTCGATCCGTCGCGTGATGATGCCGCGTGACACCAACGCCTTCGGCACCATCTTCGGCGGTGTGATCCTGTCCGAGATCGACTTGGCGGCGGCGGTCGAGGCCCACCGGCACCACGCCGGGCGGCTCGTGACCGTGGCGATGGACGGTGTGGTCTTTCGCGCCCCGGTTCACGTCGGCGATTGCGTGTCGTTCTACACCGAGACCTTGCGCGTGGGGCGCACGTCGGTCCGGGTGAAGATCCGGGTCTGGGCCGAGGCGCGCTTCTCCACCGGAAAGGAGGTCTTTGTGACCGAGGCCGAGGCCACGATGGTCGCGGTGAATGAAAGCGGGGAGAAGGTCCCGCTTCGACCGAAGGGCCGCTAGGAACCCCTCGCCGCAGTCCAAGCACAGCTCATCCTCCTAGTATCCGGAGGGCCGCTTGGGTCGGGTCTTCGGAGTGGGTCAAGCTTCGGAAGACCTCGTCGAGCGTGCTCCCGCCTCCGGCCTGAGCGCGCAGCTCGTCGAAACTCCCGCAAGCCAGCATCCGGCCCCGAGCCAGTATCGCCATGCGGTCGCAGATCCGCTCGACTACCTCGAGCAAGTGCGACGTCACCAGTACCGCGCCTCCCCGGTCGCCCCAACCCCGCATCAGAGCCTTCATGACCATCGCCGTGGACGTGTCGAGACCTGTCAAAGGCTCGTCGAGCACCAGTAGCCGCGGCTTGTGAAGCAGCGCGCACGCGAGCGCGACCTTCTGGCGCATCCCCCTGGAAAAGGTCCCGACAGGGTCGTCGCGCCTCTCCTGGAGCTCGAGACCTGACATGAGACGGTCGGACGCACTCGCCATCTCCTGGTCCGTCAGCCCGTGCAGGCGTCCGACCAGCGTCAGGTGCTCCGCCGTGGTCAGGTTGGAATACAACGGGGCCCCATCTGGTACATATCCAAGGTTCTTCCGGGCCTCGATCGGCTGGCGCTGGACGTCTTGACCCGCTATCTCGGCGTGCCCCTGGTCGGGCGGAGTCAGTCCACAAAGAACCCGTAGCGCAGTGGTCTTTCCTGCTCCGTTCGGCCCAAGCAGCCCGACCACCTCGCCCGCATGGACCGCGAGCGAGAAGTCGGCCAGCACCTGCCTTTCGCCGTAGCGCTTCGAGACCCCAGAAAAGGAGGCGAGAACGGCCCCCGACACAGGCTCAGGTCGCGCTCAGGACCTCGACGGGAATGCCCGTCTTGGTCGTGACCAGCTCGGCGATCTGGCTCATCCGGCTCTTGGTGACCGGGATCTCCTTCTTGCCCTTGGCCTTGGCCGGGGTGGAGATGTGCACGCCGGCCGGGCGGATTTCGGTGAGGTGGCGGATCCACGCCTTGACCTCGTTCTCGTTGCTGTTGTCGACCTCGCCGCGCACGAACCGGGTCTGCACGATCACGCGCTCGGCCCCTAGGCGGCCCAAGCTCTCGACCACGTCCTTGAATTGCTTGGGATTCGAGCCGGTGAGCGCGGCCCAGGTCTTCTGGGTGCCAGCGTGCAGGCGCAGGGTGGTCTGATCGAAGAAGGTCAGGGCGTGGCGCAGGTTAGGCGAGTCGAGCGGCGTGGCGTCCGTAACCAGGCACATGAGTGCCTTCGGAAAGTGCTTGTTCAGCAGCTGCCGCAGGTTCTCGCAGATTTGGTGGAACTCGGGGTGCTTGGTCGGCCCTTCGCTGCCGCCCTCGATCATCATGGCCTGGATCTTCTCGCTCGCGCGCACCAGCTCGATCAGCTTCCGCGCGACGGCGGTGACCACGATGGCTTGGGTCGGGAAGCGGTTGACTCGGATGGTCTCGACCGTGGGACGGACGACGATCGTTCTCCCGAGGCGGGGATAATCGACAGGGCCGAGGACGATCTCCTCTTGGAGTCGGGCAATCATGTGGCAATCGGGGGGCTGGGGGAATCCAAGACCGGGCGGTGGCCAATCCCAATCCAGCAAAGGAATAGAGAATCGCGGCCCGTTGCTGAAGGGCCCTATCCTAGCTCGAATCAGCTCCGGCCACGAGCGCGGCTCGGTCAGATCGGCAGATTCGGACCACTCTTGTACCTGCCCGTCGGTCGAAGGGCGAGTCCGATCAGGGCGAGAGCCAGGCAAGTTCGCAGCGGGTGCGCCGCCGCCGTGCGCGCCCATCGAAGGGGCAGGGGTTCGCCCGCGCGCGGCCGCCGGACATCGGTCCAGAGGACAAGCGCCGCGGTGGCCAGGGCTGCTTGGGCGAGCGGCCGAACAGGTCCGGTGTGTCTCATCTCGGCCCATGGACCTGGGCGGCGGTGGTGCGGTTGCGGGCAACAGTGGGATTCGTGGGCTCGGCCGCTATCCTGGCCGCCCCCTGTTCTGCCCCGTTTGCCCGGTCGTGCTGCCCGGGAACGTTTCAGCAGCCTTCCCTAGCGCCCCTCCAGGCGCTGAAATCCTCCCGCCCAGCCCTCTCGGGACCGGATGTACTTCGACTACCTCAACGTCCTCGTCTTCGCCGCGGTGGGGTTCGTGTTCGTTTTCGCGAACCTGATCCTCGCCTCGATCCTGAGGCCGAAGCGCAAGACCGACGTGGGTCTCGAGACCTACGAGTGCGGCGAGGAGGCCATCGGCGACGCCTGGATCCAGTTCGACATCCGCTACTACACCGTCGCGCTGGTCTACGTGATCTTCGCGGTCGAGATCGCGTTCCTGTTTCCGTGGGCGCTGGTTCTGGGGGACGCGGTCGCGGATCGGGGCGCGGCTCAGGGCGCAGGGATCGGCGCCTTCGTGCTGGTGGAGGGGGGCCTCTTCATCGTGATCCTGTTCCTCGGGCTCGCCTACGTTTGGGCCAAGGGCGACCTCGACTGGGTGCTTTCCTACTCGGCCTCGACCTACCAGCCGCCCGACCGGCGCCCGAAGGTCCAGCTCCCGCCGGTCAAGGAGATGGAGGCGACGATGGAAGCCCAGAAGGCCGCGGTGCAGAAGCCCGAGCCAGACACCGAGGAGGCCGCCTGACCCATGGGAGTCCTGGAGCGACAATTCGAAGAGAACGTGCTGACCACCAAGGTGGATTGGCTTCTCAACTGGTGCCGGCTCTCCAGCATCTGGCCGATGACGTTCGGCCTGGCCTGCTGCGCGATCGAGATGATGGCGGTTGGCTGCGCGCACCACGACATCGACCGCTTCGGCGCCGGCGCGTTCCGCGCCTCACCGCGCCAGGCGGACCTGATGATCGTGGCGGGTACGGTGAACTTCAAGATGGCCGAACGCATCAAGCGCCTGTTCGACCAAATGCCCTCGCCGAAGTACGTGATCGCGATGGGCGCGTGCGCGACCGGCGGCGGGCCGTATTACAAGTATGGCTACACCGTCGTGAAGGGCGTCGATCGCGTGGTGCCCGTGGACGTGTACGTGGCCGGCTGCCCGCCGCGGCCCGAGGCGCTGCTCGAGGGCCTGATGAAGTTGCAAGAGAAGATCCAGCGGTCCTCCGTCATCCGGCGCCCGGCGCGCACCGCCTGATGGACTTCCGCGGGATCCACGACAGGCTGCTGGCCGTCGCCGCGCCGGGCCTGCTCGGCCACGACTTGCCGCGCCCGTCGAACCCGGCTGACAAGAAGGACAAGGGCCGCGCGGGAGATCCATTCGTGTGGGTCGAGCCGGCCCTCTTGCCCGCCTTCCTCGAGGTGTGCCGCGACGACCCGCGGCTCGCGTTCGAGATCCTGGTGGACCTGTCGGCCGTCGATCCATCCAAGGACGACCCGAACATGTGGGTCGTCGTGCAGCTGCTCTCGCTCTCGTTCCGGCACCGGCTGGCGGTGAAGTGCACGCTGCCCAAAGCGAGTGCCGCGCTGCCCACCAGCACGCCGGTCTACCGCGCGGCCCAGTGGCACGAGCGCGAGTGCGCCGAGATGTTCGGGATCACCTTCAGCGGCCATCCCGATCCGCGCAACATCTTGTTGCCCGAGGACTGGGTCGGCACTCCGCTGCGCAAGGACTACGTCTTCCCCGACGAGTACCACGGGATCTCCTGCAAGTAGCCATGGTCGAGAGCAAGACCGTCGAGAGCAAGACCGTCGAGACCCGCGTGGACCCGCATGGCCCCGCGCAGAAGAACGAGCGCGAGTTCATGCTCGACGTGCGCACCCAGGACCTCGAGGTCAACATGGGGCCGCAACACCCGGCCACGCACGGCGTGATGCGCATCCTGGTGCGCGCCGACGGCGAGATCTGCACCGGGGCTCAGCCGCACCTCGGTTACCTGCACCGCTGCGCCGAGAAGATCGGCGAGAACGTCGAGTGGCTCCAGTACCTGCCGTACACGGACCGCTACGACTACCTGGCGGCGATGAACAACAACCTGGGCTACTCGATGGCGGTCGAGAAACTCATGGGGATCGAGATCCCGCGCCGCGCGCTGATGATCCGCACGTTGTGCGCTGAGCTCAACCGCATCGGCTCGCACCTGATCGCCTTCGGGACCTACGGGCTCGACATCGGCGCGTTCACCCCGTTCCTGTACATGTTCCGGGAACGCGAGTGGATGATGGCGCTGTTCGAGAAGATCTGCGGCGCGCGCCTGACCTACAGCTACATCCGCATCGGCGGTGTCTTCAACGACGCGCCGCCGGGTTGGCTGAGCGAGGTCGAGCGCTTCTGCGACACCTTCGAGGAGAAGTGGCAGGAGTACGTCGATCTCCTGATGGTCAACCACATCTTCGTGCAGCGCACCGCCAACATCGGCGTGATCTCGAAGGCCATGGCGCTCGACTTCGGGCTGACCGGCCCGATGCTGCGCGCGAGCGGGGTGGACTGGGACCTGCGCCGTGACATGCCCTACGAGCTGTACGCCGAGATCTGGAAGTCGGGTTGCTTCGCGATCCCGCTCGGCACGGGCGAGCGCGGCACGCTCGGCGATTGCTGGGACCGCTCCTACGTGCGCGTGATGGAGATGATCGAGTCGATCAAGATCGTGCGCTGGTGCCTGGGCGCGATCGAACCCGGCCCGGTCATCGCCGACATCCCGAAGACCCTGCGCGTCCCGACGGGCGAGGCCTACGTTGGCATCGAGAACCCGCGCGGCGAGCTCGGACACTACGTGGTCTCGGATGGCGGCAAGATCGCGATCCGCTGCCGCGTGCGCGGGCCCTCGTTCACGAACCTGGCGGTGCTCGAGGAGCTGATGCCCGGCGTGCTCATCGCCGACACGATCGCCATCATCGGCTCGACCGACATCGTGGTGGGGGAGACGGACCGCTGATGACGCTCGCCGGCCTCGCCGCTTCGGTCCCGCAGCACGGGACGAATGCGATCAACGAGCTCCTGGCCGGGGTCAAGCCCGACTTCGTGCCCGTCTGGGTCGTGCCGCTCACCGCCATCGGGATCGCGATCGGCATCACCCTCGCGTTCGTCTCGGTGATCGCGATGTTCGGCACCTGGCTCGAGCGCAAGGTCGCCGGCCACATCCAGTGCCGCTACGGGCCGATGCGCGTGGGCTGGCACGGCTGGCTGCAACCGATCGCCGACGGGGTGAAGCTGCTGCTCAAGGAAGACATGGTCCCGCTGGGAGCCGATCGCGTGCTGTACGTGCTCGCGCCGGCCATCGTCCTGGCCAGCGTGCTCGCGGCCATGGCCGCCTACCCGCTGGCGCCCGGCTTCTTCTTCGCCGACATCGACCTCGGGATCTTCTTCATCTTGGCGATGACCTCGACCACCACGATCGGCGTGGTCATGGCCGGCTGGTCGTCGAACTCCAAGTGGTCGCTGTACGGAGCGATGCGCGAGGCCGCGCAGGTGGTCGCCTACGAGATCCCCCTCGGCATCAGCCTGCTCGTGCCGATCATGGTGGCGGGCAGCTTCAACCTGCTCGAGGTCAGCCGCGGCCAAACTGGCCTCTGGGGCATGAGCTGGTACGTCTGGCCGTGGGTCAACCCCTTCATGCTGCCGGCCTTCGTGCTGTTCTTCATCGCGATCCTGGCCGAGACCAAGCGCGCGCCCTTCGACTTGCCCGAGGCCGAATCCGAGCTCGTGGCCGGCTTCATGACCGAGTACAGCGGCATCCGCTGGAGCTTCTTCTTCATGGAGGAGTACGCGGCCATGTTCCTGTACTCGGTGGTGGGCGCGTTCTTCTTCTTCGGCGGCTTCGAGAGCCCGCTCACCCACTTCGCCGCGAAGTTCGCGGGCGACGGCAGCGTGCTCTATCAGGTCGCCGCCGGTGGCACGTTGATCGTGAAGGGCTTCGCGGGCGTGTTCCTGATGATGTGGCTGCGCTGGACGCTGCCGCGCGTGCGCATCGACCAGGTCATGACGCTCGGCTACAAGTACCTGACGCCGCTCGCGCTCGTGTGCGTGCTCGGCGCCGGGCTGTGGGAGGTCTTCCTCGCACCACATCTCCCGTGGAGACAGTATCTCCCTTGAAGCACCCATGAACGCCGCCGCCAAGTACGTCAAGAACTGCATCGACACGCTCAAGACGACCCTGGTGGGCATGCGCATCACCGGGAAGTACCTGCTGCAGAAGCCGATCACAGTGCAGTACCCCGACGAGCGCCTGCCGATCCCGAACCGCTACCGCGGCATCCACTACCTCGAGCAGGAGAAGTGCATCGAGTGCCTGGCCTGCGCGCGCGCGTGCCCGATCGACTGCATCGAGATGGACGCGGTGCGGCACGGCAAGGAGCTCGAGTGGATCTCGTTCACGCTCGACTACCAGAAGTGCATGTTCTGCGAGCTGTGCGTGTATCCGTGCCCCAAGGATTGCATCCACATGGGCACCGAGTTCGCGTTCGTCAGCTACGACCGCAGCGAGTTCGTGCACGACCTCTTGTCCTATCGCGGCATGTCGCGCGACGCCAAGACGCGCATGCTAGAGGCGGGCGAGAAGAAGAAGGCCAAGGAAGAAGCCAAGAAGGCCAAGGAGGCCGCCAAGGCGGCGCAGCAGGCCGCGCAAGAAGGCAAGGAAGCGGCCGGCGGCAAGGGCGAGGCAGCGCAGAACTGAGGCGATGGAGACTGGGCTTGTGATGAATGAAGGCGCCCTGCAACGGATCTTCTACGCCGCGCTCGGCCTGCTGGCGCTCCTGGCGTGCGGCGCCGGGCTCGCGGCCGCCGGCGGGAGTGGGCTCGCCTTCGCGCTGTTCGCAGCCATGACACTGGGCGGCAGCGTGATGTGCATCTGGGAGCGCTCCGTCGTGCGCAGTGCCTTCGCACTGATGGCAACTTTCACCGGCGTCGCCGGGCTGTTCCTGCTGCTCGAGGCCGACTTCCTGGCCATGGCGCAGATCCTGATCTACGTCGGAGGGATCCTGGCGCTGCTCTTGTTCGCGGTCATGCTCACGCCGCCCGATCTCGGTGAACGCAAGCTCACGCGCATCCTGGCCGGCACGCTGTTGGTCGGCGGCCCGGCGTTGGTGCTCGGCGTTCAGGTCGCGCGCACGGCGAATTGGTTCGTGCGCGGCGCCCCGCTCGACGGCCGCGCCCAGGGCGAGTTCGGCTCGGCCGAGCGCATCGGCGTGGGCTTCCTGGCGGCGGACCAGTACGTGGTGGCCTTCGAGCTGGCGGCCGTGGTCCTGACGGTGGCGCTGGTGGCGGCCGTGTACATCGCGCGCCGCAAGAAGGCCGACCTCGAGCCGGACGCGGGCAGGGAGGGCAACTGATGGGTCTCGGAGCCTACGTGGCGGTCTCGGCGGCGCTGTTTGTGCTCGGCCTGATCGCCATCCTCGTGCGGCGCAACGTCATCTACATCTTGATGGGGATCGAGATGATCCTGAACGCCGCGAACATCAACTTCGTGGCCTTCAACCGCTTCGGCTCGATGAAGCTCGACGGTCAGATGTTCGCGGTCTTCGTCATCATCCTGGCCGCGGCCGAGGCCGCGGTGGCGCTCGCGATCGTGCTCAACGTCTTCAACCTGTTCGATTCGGTCAAGCCCAGCGAGGCGGACCTCCTGCGCGAGTGACGCCATGAACCAGGGCAAGTCAGTTGGAAGCGGGGCCACGTCCGGCCTCCTGGGCTCAGAAGTGTGGCTCGTGCAGCTCGAGCGCCGCCTGGGCGAGCTCGAACTCTGGCGCGGGCAGCTCGAGCGCGCCGCCCGGCGCCGGCGCCTCTACTACCTGATCGCCATCGCGGTGTACCTGTTGCTCACCTACTTCACGATGAGCTCGTTGGGGCTGTAGATGCCGAGCCTCGCCTTCGATCCCGCGCTCGACTTCAAGCTGCTGCTGGCGGTGCCGGCCATCCCGCTGATCGGCTACGTGCTGCAGATCTTCCTGCGGCGGAGGCTGCCGCACGGGGACAAGCTCCTGACGTTCGGGATGTTCGTGGTGATGTGTCTGACCGTGTACCTGGGCGCCAAGGGCCTGTACGCGGCGCAGCACGGGACTCGGTTCTTTCACCAGTCGCGCGACGCTGGACTCGGGTTCGGCTGGCTCTACCCGGACGGGAGCGTGCCCGAGGGCCAGAACATCGTGCTCGGGATCCTGTACGACCCGCTTGGCGCGGCCATGCTGGCCGTGGTCGGGATCGTCTCGTTCTGCGTGCACCTGTTCTCGATCGGGTACGTGCACGGCGACAAGCGCTACGCCATCTTCTTCGCGAACATCAGCCTGTTCACGTTCGCGATGCTCGGCCTGGTGCTGGCGGACAATCTGCTGGTGCTGTTCATCTTCTGGGAGCTGATGGGCGCGATGAGCTACCTGCTCATCGGTCACTTCGCCCACGATCCGGGCCAGCCGTTCTTTCACCGCTGGGCGACCTGGGCCTGCAAGAAGGCCTTCTTGACCACGCGCGTCGGCGACGTGCTCTTGTTCATCGGGATCTTCATCCTGTGGGACAAGTTCCACACCCTGCGCTTCACCGAGCTGTGGGCCGCGGCCCAAGCGACCGTCGCGGAGAACGGCGGCGAGTTCCCGACCTGGCTGACGTGGGCCGGCCTGTGCGTGTTCGGCGGCACGGTCGGCAAGTCGGCCCAGTTCCCGCTGCACATCTGGCTGCCCGACGCCATGGCCGGCCCGACGCCGGTCTCGGCCATGATCCACGCGGCCACGATGGTGGCGGCCGGGGTCTTCCTGCTCGGGCGCATGTACCCCTTGCTGTCGCCGACGGTGCTCTCGGTGGTCACCGTGGTTGGCGCGACCACGGCCCTGTTCGCGGCCACGATAGGCACGACCTGCTACGACCTGAAGGCCGTGCTGGCCTACTCGACCATCTCGCAGCTCGGCTTCATGGTGGCCGCGGTCGGTCTCGGCGGGGTGGTGGCGGGCATGTTCCACATGACCACGCACGCCTTCTTCAAGGCGTGCCTGTTCCTCTCGGCCGGCTCGGTGATCCACGGCTGTCACCACGTGCAGGACATGCGCCTGATGGGCGGCCTGCGGAAGTCGATGCCGATCACCTTCGCCTGCACGCTGGCGTGCACGCTGGCGATCGCGGGCGTACCGCTGTTCTCGGGCTTCTACTCGAAGGACAAGATCATCCAGGCGGGCTGGCTACAGGTGCTCGATGTCGAGCACTTCAATGGCTGGGCGCTGTACGCGCTGCTCGCGCTGAGCACGGCCGCGGCGCTGACGGCCTTCTACATGTTCCGGCTGATCTTCCTGACCTTCTTCGGGGAGTACCGCGGCAACCAGGAGCGCCACCGCTTCTCCGCGATGCTCGCGCGCGAGGGCGTCGAAGGGCCGGATCCGAACGAGCACGCCGCGCAGGAGCTCCACGGAGCCCACGCCCACGCGGAAGCCGGCCACGACCACGCTCACGGCGATGCGCAAGGCCACGCGCACGGCGGAGCCGAGCACGGACACGCGCACGACACCGGGCACCGCTCGCCGGCACATCGGGTGCAGCCCATCGCCCACTCCGTGGCGCACGAGGCGCACGGCGCCGGGCATGGCGGCCATGCCGAGCACGGCCACGGCGCCCACGAGCCGCACGAGTCGCCGCCCGTCATGACGATCGCGCTCGTGATCCTCGCCTTCCTCGGGGTCTTCGGCGGGCACTTCTGGCTCACGTCGCCGCAGACCGCGCTGAGCGGTCATCCGTGGTTCGAGGAGCTCGTCACGGTGCCGAGCTTGTACGCCCCCGAGCTGGAGCGCTCGGAGAACGGCATCGACACGACCGCCCTCGCCAAATGGGCCGCGCCCAAGCTGAGCGAGCACGCGCGCGAGCACCACGAGCACCTGGTCCACCGCGCGCACAGCCTGGCGGCGTGGGGCTCGACCCTCATTGCCCTATTCGGCATCGCGCTCGCCACCCTGCTCTACGTCCTGCGCCCCGAGCTTCCCGGCCGCATCGTCGGTGCCCTGGGTCAGGTCTACACCCTCGTGCGCCGCAAGTACTTCATCGACGAGCTGGTCGAGGCGAGCGTGCTGCGTCCGACCTGGGCGCTCACGCGCACGCTGAAGTGGTTCGACGAGAACGTCGTGGACGGTCTCGTGAAGCTGGTCGGCCGGCTCAACAAGCTGCTCGGCCAGCTCTCCGCCTGGTTCGACAAGGTCTTCATCGATGGGGCGGTCAACGCCGTGGCCATGGCCTCGCAGGTCTTCGGGGCCGCCTTCCGCCTGGTCCAGACCGGCCGCATCCAGCAATACGCCGCCTTCGCCGTGGGTGGCGCGGTCCTCACCGCCGCCTGGCTGATCCTCGCTTGACCTGCGCTCTCCCCCTGCCATGACCGACCACCTCCTTTCCTGGATCACGTTCATCCCGCTGATCGGGATGGGCGCGATCGTGCTCGTGCCGCGCACCAACGTCGCGCTCGTCAAGACGCTGGCGCTGATCGCGACCGGGATCCCGCTCCTGCTCGCGACCTGGCTGTACTTCGACCTGTTCGACAAGAACACGGCCGCGCTGCAGTTCGAGGAACGCGTGGACTGGATCGCCGGCATCCAGGCCCAGTACTTCGTCGGCATCGACGGGCTCTCGCTCTCGCTCGTGTGGCTGACGACGCTGCTGCTCTTCATCGGCGTGCCCGCGAGCTTCGGCATCGAGAAGGCGCAGAAGTCCTACTACGCGCTGCTGCTCCTGCTCGAGGTCGGGATCCTCGGCGTGTTCGTCTCGCAGGACTACTTCCTCTTCTACGTGTTCTGGGAGGTGATGCTCCTCCCGATGTACTTCTTGATCGGCATCTGGGGCGGCCCGCGGCGCGAGTACGCGGCCATCAAGTTCTTCCTCTACACCTTGGCGGGCTCGGTCTTGATGCTGGTCGCGATCGTCGCGTTGCGCATCGACATGGGCGGGATCATCGCGGCGGCCGGACCGAGTGGCGCGCAGTACAGCCCCTTCTCGATCCCCGACATGGTCACGCTGGCGCAGGCCGGGCAGCTCACGGGCGCGCACCTGCCGGGCGGCGGCGAGCTGCTGGGGATGGCCTTCACCACCTGGGTTTTCTGGTTCCTGTTCGTGGGCTTCGCGATCAAGGTCCCGATCGTGCCCTTCCACACCTGGTTGCCCGACGCGCACGTCGAGGCGCCCACGCCGATCTCGGTGATCCTGGCCGGGATCCTGCTGAAGCTCGGCGGCTACGGGATGATCCGGGCCTGCTTCCCGATCGTGCCGAGCGCCTTCCACCAGTTCGCCTACGTGCTGGCCGTGATCGGCGTCGTCTCGATCGTCTACGGCGCCTATGTCGCGCTCGGCCAGACCGACTTCAAGCGCATGGTCGCCTACAGCTCGGTCAGCCACATGGGCTACGTGCTGCTCGGCCTGGCGGCGCTCACCGAGTGGGGCGCGACCGGTGCGGCCCTGCAGATGTTCAACCACGGCACCTCGAGCGCCGTGCTCTTCCTCGTGGTCGGCGTGATCTACGACCGCGCGCACCACCGCGACCTGAACGGCTTCGGCGGCCTCGCGCAAGTCATGCCCAAGTACTGGGCCCTGACCACGCTGGGCTTCTTCGCAGCGCTCGGGCTGCCGGGCCTGGCCGGGTTCGTGTCCGAGGCCATGACCCTGCTGGGCGCCTACGAGTCCGCGCAGCCGGGTTTCAAGCTGCTGGTGCTGATCTCGGTGCTCGGCATCGTCATCACGGCCGGGTTCCTGCTCTACGCGATGCAGCGCGTGTTCCTCGGCCAGCTCAACCCGAAGTACGCCAGCTACGGCGACATGACCACGCGCGAGGTCTTCTGCCAGGCGCCGTTCCTGTTCCTGTGCGTCGCGCTCGGGATCTTCCCGTTCTTCCTGACCGGGTGGATGAAGGTCTCGATCGCGCACTGGGTCACGACGATGGGCGGCTGAGGTGAACCCGGTCAGCCCCTACCTCGCCGGGCTGCGCTACGTCGCGCCCGAAGTGCTCCTGACGCTGGTGGCGCTGGCGGCGCTCGTGTGGGATCTCGTCCTGCGCGGCCGCGATTCGCGCAAGGTCGGGTACCTGACCCTGGGCGGGCTGCTCGCCACCGGCTGGCTCCTGGTGCAGCAGTGGCGCGACCTCGGCGCGAGTTCCACGGGTGCGCTCGGTACTACGGTGCTCGGGATGGTCACGATCGATCGCTTCGGGACCTTCTTCAAGCTCTTCACGGTCGGCGCGCTCTTGGTCGTGACGCTGTTCGTGCTGTTCGACCGGCGCGAGAAAAAGCACGGCATCGGCGAGTACTACTTCCTGTTGCTCGGCGCGGCCATCGGCATCTTCTTCATGGTCAGCACGAACAACCTGCTGCTCCTGATGCTGGGGCTGGAGCTCCTGTCGCTGGCCAGCTACTCACTCGCCGGTTTCCACAAGGGCGACAAGCGCTCGGGCGAGGCCGCGCTCAAGTACATCGTCTTCGGCGGCCTGTCCGCGGGCGTGATGCTGTACGGCATCAGCCTGCTCTACGGTTTGACCGGCACGATCGACCTCGGCGTGATGGGACGCGGCAGCGCGGATGGTTCGGCGGTGGGCCTCGCGGCGCAGTTCGCGCTCAGCCCCGTGCCCATCGCCATCGCGATCGTGCTCGTGCTGGCCGGCTTCGCCTACAAGGTCTCGGTCGTCCCGTTCCACTTCTGGACGCCGGACGTGTACGAGGGCGCGCCCACGCCGGTCACGACCTTCCTGGCGGTCGCCTCGAAGGCGGCCGGCTTCGCGGCACTCTTGCGCTTCATGGGGGCCCTGTTCCTGGTCGAGGGCGTCGATGCCGCGGTCGCGGCCTACGCCGATCGCATCGGGCTCCTGCTCGCGATCCTGGCGGCCGTCACGATGACGCTCGGCAACCTGTCCGCGCTGCGCCAGTCGAACTTGAAGCGCCTCTTGGCCTACTCCTCGATTGCGCACGCCGGCTACGCCCTGATGGGCGTGGCCGTGATGACGAGCGCCGGCTTCTCGGCCGCGATCTTCTACCTGGCGGCCTACTACCTGATGAACCTCGGGGCCTTCGGGTTCCTGCTCTACTTCGAGGGCGTCACGGGTTCGGAGGATGTGGACGCCCTGAAAGGCCTCGGCTGGCGCTATCCGCTGGTCTCGTGCGCGATGGTGGTGATGCTGGTGAGCCTCACCGGTCTGCCGCCGACGGTCGGGTTCTACGGCAAGCTGCTGCTCTTCTACGAGGGCGTCGAGGCCGGCTACGCCTGGCTGGTGGTGATCGCGGCGCTGAACAGCGTGGTCTCGCTCTTCTACTACTTCCGCGTGGCCAAGGCGCTGTTCCTCACCGACGTCGAAGAGAAGCCCGCCCTCGCGCAACCCGTGCTCGCCAGCGTGATCGCGGTGCTGGCGGTCTTCACGATCGTGACCGGACTCTTCAACGCCCCGCTGGAGGCCTGGTCCGACGCCGGCCCGGCGAGCCTCGGGATCCCGAGCGCAACCGGTTCGCGCTGAACGAGCTCCCCACGGAGGTCAACGACTCCTGTGCTCGGCCCGCTTCCCGCGGGCTTCCGAGACCTGTTCGTGCAGGAACTCCGGCGCGAAGTCCGCGCCGTTGGGTCAGGTCAACGTGTCGTCCAGGATGAAGCGGGCGAAGTAGTCCGCATCCTCGAGCGGACGGAAGACCGGACCCCTCAGCGCGGTCGCGAGATCGATCTCGCCCTCCAGTCCATCGTTGAACCGGAGCCAGACCCGGTGCCCACCGCAATGTCTCGCCTCCACCACGTGTACCAGCATGGCTCACTCCAGCGGAGTTCGATGACTCCGCTCTCGATCAGGATCTTGATCCGGTACTCCCCGTAGCGTGCATGGAAGTGAGGGGGTTGATGGTCTTCGAAGTACATCCTGACCACGATCCCCAGGAATCGGCTGATCTCCGGCATTGGGCACCACCGAGGCGAAGACCCAACGGAGACGCCCCCGGTTTCCTGGCGAGGGAGTTCTTCGATCCGGCGCGTCCCGTCCGAAGACTTCCGACCGCTGAGTTCACGTCACCTGCCGGAACCCGAGCGCGCGAGATTCGAAGCGTGGATCCGTCTCGGGCGCAGGTATCTTCCTATCGGTATGGACCTCGGCTTCGAAACCATCGGCAACGCTTGTCTGATCTGCCACGACAACGGGCCGGTGCTGGCCACGGATCCGTGGATCAAGGGCTCGGCCTATTTCGGGAGCTGGACGACCTCGCACGAGATCCCCGCGCAGCAGCTGGCGCACGTCAAGGCCTGCAAGTACTTGTGGATCTCGCACGGGCACCCCGATCACCTGAGCCAGGAGTCGCTGGCCGAGCTGAAGGACAAGGAGATCCTGCTGCCGGACCACTTCGGCGTGCACGGTGACGTCGGCTTGCGCGGTGGCGGACGCGTCGCGCGCGAGCTGCGTGAGATGGGCTACAAGGTGCGCATCCTGAAGGACGGCGTCTGGACGCAGCTCGCGCCGCGCATGCGCGTCTTGTCGCTGGGCGACTACAACCAGGACGCGGCGCTGCTCGTGGACCTCGGCGGGCGCTTGATCGTGGACTCCAACGATGCCAGCGACAACGGCGGCGGCACCTTCGTGCGGCAGATCGTGAGCCAGTACGCGGAGTCGTATCTGCTCGCGCTGACCGGCTATGGCGATGCCGACATGATCAACTTCTTCGACGAGCAGGGCCGGCGCATCCCGCCCCCGGCGATGAAGCACACGCCCTTCTTGGACGGGCTCGAGCTCGTGCTCGAGTCGCTCGGCATCCGCTCCTACGTGCCGTTCTCGTCGCAGCACCGCTACCAGCGCACCGACAGCGCCTGGGCCAACGAGTGCGCCACGCCGCCCGAGGTCTACAAGACGAGCTTCAAGTCGAGCCAGAAGCAGCTCCTGCCGATCTTCTGCCGCTGCGATTTCACGCGCGACGAGGTGCGTTCGATCGACCCGCCCGCCAGAACGAACCTCTTGATCCCGCCCGAGCGCTTCGGCGACAACTGGTCGGACGAGCTCGAGCCCGCCGACGTCGCGAAGATTCGCGCGTACTTCGCGCGCTTCGAGCACCTGCGGACCTTCCTCGGCACGCTCAACTTCCGCGTGGGCGGCAAGGACAACGTGCTCGAGATCGAGCGCCGCCACCCGCTCGGCATCACCTTCGAGACCCCGCGCGCCTCGCTCATGACCGTCGTCGAGCACGAGATCTTCGACGACCTGATGATCGGGAACTTCACCAAGACCACCCTGCACGGTCCCTGGGAGCGCGGCGGCACGGTCGCGCTCTACCCCGACTTCATCCCGTTCGTCACCAAGTTCGGCGACAACGGCGGCGCGCACACAAAGGACGAGCTGGTCGTCTACTTCAACGAATACAAGCGCCGCGGCTTCTTCGCCTTCCCCCCGGACGAAATGGGGCAGCTCACGCGGCGGCGCCTCGAGCCCTACCTCGTCTGATCACGTGTAGCGATCAACGAACTCGAGCAGCGAGCGCGTGAACACGGCCATCGTCACGAGCGCCAGCACCAGGCGGATCCAGGGCTTCACGCGCCGGTCCTGTTTGAGTACTGCGATCAAGAGGATCACCGCGCCGAGGCCAAGGCCGAGCAGCCAGCCACGCAGGAAGCGCTCGCGGCTCCACTCCAGGGTGTGCTCCGTCCACAACGCGAGCGCGCCTAGCACGAGCCAGGCGACCAGCGTCCACGCGAGCACCGGAATCGCGCGCCGGTGCATCAGCCCGACCACGCCCAAGGTCGGCAGGAGCAGCAGCGATACGAAGCCGCTGGCGAGCTCCGGCAGGTCACCGATGTCCATCGCGCGCGCGAGGATAGCGAGCCCGCGGCGCCGATCGAGGGCGGGCCGTCGTCGCGTCACCTCCGGCACCGAGTTCGATCCCGAGCTCGGTCAGTTCGAGGATGCGCAGCGGGGCTCGAGCCCCGCTGGAGCGCCACGAAACCCGTGGGTTCGCGCGTGAGCGGTTCGACCCGGCAGAGCCGCACCGCGCCCGAGGCCCGCGAGACCAGCAGCGCGACGAACGCGAGCGAGTAGAGGGGGGGCGATCCGCCCGCCGCGTTACACGGCCCGGCGGAGCGGCGAGGGGCGAATCACGGCTTCTTCCGCAGGAAAAGAAGCACCTCGTTCGTACCGGGACCCACTTCGACGATGCGCGCGGCGGGTTCGTAGAGAACGGGCGTGGTGAAGATCAGGACCCGACCCTGCGGCGCCCGAAACTCCCGGCTCGGCGGGGAGCCTCCCGCTAGCCTCTTAGGCAAGCGCGCCACGAAGGCGCGGGGGGTGAGCGCGGCGAACGAAACCCTCTCGCTCGAGACGTTGGCTTCGCTTTGCTCGTCAATGCAGCGCAGCGAGACGAGGCACAGCCGCGGCACCTCGATGCGCGCGTCGCGCGTACCGGCCGGGCCGGTGTCGAGCTCGGTGCCGAAGGGTGTGGGGAAGAGCAGGACCTGATAGCGAGCGGATCGAGCGGAAGGTGCACTCCAGCGGTAGCGCTCGCGCGAGCCCTTCTCGAGCGCCATCTCCGAGCGCCGGATCTCGAAGCTGCCCCGGGTGAGACTGGTGTCGTCGAACCGGCCTTGCAGCAGGAACTCGAGCATGAAGTCGTCCAGCTTCAACTCCTCGGGCACGACCAGCACGCCCTCGAAGGGGACGTCGATCGAAGGTGGCGGTCCGACGGTGAGGACGGCCTTCGCGCGCTTACCGGCCGCGACTTCGACCTCGAGCGCGCCGACGAGCAGGCCAGAGTGGCGGGCCTGGGCGAGGTAGCGTCCGGCGCGCAGGTCCTCGAAGAGGAACGACTTCGCGTCGCCGCGCGGGACGTCGAGGACCTCCGCGTGGGGCGGCTCGGCCTCGAGCAGCAGGATCTCGAGCGTGGTGTCCCAGGGCTCGCTCACGACCTCGAGCTCGAGCGCTCCGGCCGGGTCGAGCAAGAGCGTCGGCTCCTCTTCCGCGCTCGGATCGACCTCGATCCGGCCCCAGCCGTAGCCCGGGCTCTTCGCGAAGAGCACGCGCGAGGCGAGCCCGAGCCCGTCGCTCTCGCCGACCTCGAGCCGGACGGGCGACGGCCCCACCGCGCGACCCAGGGACTTCGCGTTCGGTCCCGGATGCTGCACGTCGAGCGGCGAGCCGCGCTGGGTCAGCGGGAGCTCGTACAGCGTGACCTCCTCGAGCTCGCGGCCGGTATCGCGCGCGCGCACGTGGAGCTGGGGAGCCGCTTGCCAGCGCACGCGCAGCTCGACCTGGCCGTCGGCGGGGATCGCGAGATCAGCGGCCTGTCCCGGCGCGGGGACCGCGACCCTCTTCCCGAGGACGCAGGCGCGCAAGGCCATCGATCCGATCCGTCCACCGTCGCCAGGGGCGACGAGCGGCAGGCTCCAGCGCCCGTCCTGGACCCAGATCTCGCGATGCGTGCGCGCGCCGTCGAGGCCGAGGCCGAGTGCGAGGATCCCGTCCTCGCCCGCGTACTTTCCGCCGTGCTCGTCGAGGACGACGATCGTGCCTGCGAGCGAGGTCGGACCGGGCGCAGGCTTCGCGAGCTCGGCGGCGGGCTTCGAGGGCTCCCTCTCGGGCGCGGGCTTGTGCGCAGGCCGCTTCGCGGAATCGATCTCGGGCTCGGCCAATGCCAGTAAGGGCGCGGGAACATTCTCGGTCGCCGCCGGCGTCTCGTTGCGCTTCACGCGGGACAGCACGAAGACCAGCGCGCCGCCCAGCAGCACCGCGAGGACGAAGACGAGCAGGTTTCGCATGACCAGTGCCTTACCCCACGAAACAGCGATCCATGCGCGCGCTCACGTCCCTGAGGCGCGCCTCGTCGCCGCCGCCGACCTCGGCGATGGCCCAGCCGTCGTAGGCGATGTCGTCGAGAGCGCGCATGATCGCGGGCCAGTCGTTGTCGCCCTCGCCGAGCTCGACGCCGAAGCCGTCCCAGCGGCCTTCCTCGTCCATCTTCTTGCGGCTGAACTCCTTGATGTGCAGCTGGAAGACGCGCGCGCCGAGGATGCGCGTCCACTGCTCGGGCCAGCCGTAGATCAGCAAGTTGCCGAGGTCGAGGTGCCAGCCGACCCAGTCGCTCCCGATCTCGTCGAGGTAGCGGTTGGCCTCCATCGGGCTCAGGACAAAGTTGTTCCAGACGTTCTCGACGGCGATCTGCACGCCGAGCTCCCGCGCCAGCGGCACCGTGGCACGGATCTCGGCGATCGAGTGCGTCCAGGCCGCGTCGTAGGGCCGGTTCTTGTCCACCACGGCCGGGACGAGCAGCACGCTCTTCGCGCCGTAGGCATGCGCATCGCGCAACGCACCCTCGAGCCCGGCGCGACCCTGCGCGCGCACGGCCGCATCGGGGTCACCCAGGCTGTGCGCCCAGTGCACCGAGTCCACCACGCTCGGGATCGCGAGCCCACTCGCGTCGCGCGCGGCGAGCACGTCCTCGTGCCGATGACTCGACGGTCCGTCCATCTCGATGCCCGCGAAACCGCAGTCGCGCGCGAGCTTGAACTTGTCCATCAAGGTCTCGCCCGCGCCGATCATGCCGATGCCGAGCGCCTTCTTGAGCTTGCGCCTGCCACCCGTGCGGCGCACGGCCGTCGCGGCCTGCGCGGTCGCGCTACGGCAGGCGCCCAGCGCGCTCGCCAGGGCGCCAATGGAGGCGCCAGTGGAGAGGGCAAGGGTGGAGAGGGACAAGACTCGGCGGCGATCGATGGCGGACATGCGGGGCTCCTGCGACGGGGGGCCCGACAGTGTACGGCGCAGGGCGACTCACCTCCGCGCGCCGGAGCTCGCTGCCCTGCCGGCGCGTGTCCGAGCTACTGCGCCTTCTCGGCGCGCACGCGCAGCGTCCCGGCCGCGTGCAGGGCCCGCTTGGCGGCGTGAGTCGGCTCGCACTCGTCGGCCCTGAAGTCGTGCGCCGCGCCCGGGCCGCGCGAGTCGATCACACGCACCGTGGTGACAGCGACGAAGCCGGCCTGCTCGAAGGCGCGCTTCCAGCCGGACTCGCTCAGGCGTTGCAGCGCGAGGCCCATGACTCCCGCCCAGGGCTCGCTGGCCGTGCTCTCGGCGTAGTAATCGACCAGGGTCTCGACGCTGCCGCCCGGCTTCAGCACGCGGAAGCACTCACGGATCGCCTGCGCGAGATCGGTGGCGTAGTACAGCGCTTCCATCGAGAACACGCGGTCGAAGTGGCCGTCCTTGAAGTCGAGCTTCTCGAAGGTGCCGAGCTCGTAGCGCGCCCGGATCGTCAGGCTGTGCAGCGCCTCGGCGCGCGCGATCATCTTGGGCGCGGCGTCCACGCCGATCGCCTGCACCCCGGGGCTCGCCTGCGCGATCAGGCGCGTGGCCCAGCCGTTGCCGCAGCCGAGGTCGAGCACGCGCTCGCCCGGCCGCAGCTGCATGGCCGCGATCACCTGGCGCGCGACGTCCGAGTGCTCGCGCTCGAGCTCCGCGTCGCGCCCTTCCTCCGCCCATCGATCGAACGTCTCGACGACCTTGCTCATCGCTTCGTGACTTTCTCCAGGATCGTATCCAGCGGTTTCAAGCAGGTTTCCCAGGCGTAGTTCGCTTCCACGAAGGCGCGCGCGGCCCGGCCGAGCGCGCGCGCTCGCTCGACGTCGCGGAGTAGAGCACAAACAGCCTCGACTTGCTCCGCGGCCGATTCGGCCACGACGTAGTCGCGACCGTGCTGGCCCTCCACGCCCTGAGTCGCCGCGCGCGTGCCCACGACTGCGAGGCCCATGGCCATCGCCTCGAGCACCTTGTTCTGGATGCCGCGCGCGATGCGCAGCGGCGCGACCGAGAGCGCGGCGCGCGCGAGG
>JABFRZ010000109.1 GCA_013140785.1 Planctomycetota bacterium
GCCCTGCGGCACGGGCCGCCTGCTGCCCGAGCTCGCGCGCGCGGGCTATCGCGCGGTCGGAGCCGACGTAGCGCTCGAGATGATGCGCAGAGGTCTCGCCCTGCGCGCCAGCCGCTCGCCGCTCGTGCAAGCCGACGCGCAACGCCTCCCGTTCCAGAGCGCCTGCTTCGACGCGGTGGTGTCGGTGCGCTTCCTGTTCCACCTCGGGCCGGAGGAGCGGCGGCGCTCGCTGGCGGAAATGCGTCGCGTCAGCAAGGACGGCCTCGTGGTGGGGGAGGTACGCACCCGCGGGACCCTCAAGCACCTCGGGCGCTGGCTGCGCAGCCGCGTCGGTCTCTCGGCGCGCTACCGCCCGGCGCAAAACCGCGCCGAGCTCACGGCCGAGCTCATGGCCGCCGGGCTCGAGCTCGTTGCGCTGCGCCCCGTCTCGCGCCTCTTCTCGGACAAGGCCTTCTTCCTGGCGCGCCCGGCCCAGCGCCGCCGCGGAATGCCGGCCGAGGTGGGCAGGGTCTGAGCAGGGTGGTTTTCTTTGGGCCGTCTGATGCGCAGCCGACCAGCGGTAGTCTGGCCGTCCGCTTGCATCGGCTTGTCAGGCCGACGATCGCTTCCCCGGCACTGGTTTCGGTTTGCGAGACGGACGGCTCACCAAGGGCGTGCCCGCCTCCTTCTCCTGGCGCTGAAGGCATGCGGTGATCCGCTTAGAGATTCAGAGCGAAACCGAGCGATTCGGCATGAGCCTCCCGACGGCGTCGGATCTCCTCGACGATCTCGTCATCAACCTTCTTGGTCATCCCTCAACTCCTCGGGCGTGCAGATGACGGGCGGCTCGTAGCCGGCCTCCCTGCACACGCCTTCGATCGCTTGGCGCATTGTCGCGTTTGCGATTGACCATGAGGGAACGAACAGGAGTGCCCTAACGCTCCGGTTCAGCGGCGGCGTGGAGCGCCGTCCGCTGCAACCGTTGTTGGGCCGTGCCAATAATCTCGTTCATCGCACTCTCGAACTCGCTGTCAAACTGTGACGACACTGCGCGCCACGCCTTGCGGAACGCGTCTCGACTTGCCCAGTAGCTCATGTACTCGTGCCAGCCTTTGTACTGGGACTCCTTGATTGCGGATCCTTGCGTGCGGTACAGGAGGAACCCAGTTTCCATCGTCGAGATTAGGATAGTGAACAAGGTGAGTTGTTCCACCGAGAGGCCGCTGGTCTTCACATCTTCCTCGTCCGGGGAGATATCGAAACCCATCAACTGGGGATGCTGGAGGCAGAGCGTCAGGTAGCCGATGTACTTGTCGTTGGACCGCATGTAGGTTTCCAGTTCGCCAGCAATGCGTTCCTTCCTCTTCTCATACCAAAACACTCCGATAGCCACTGGGATTCCGATAATCGTTGCCAAGTAGGAGAGAGCCTCCAGAACGTCCTTCATTTCCGAGAGCATCATACTGGGCTCCTCCGTTGATCGTGCCCAAACGGGTATTGGACAGGCCTGCATAAACGTCCTGAACGCGGCGAGGCCGCCTGCCTAAGGCTGCTTGAGGGGGGTTGAGCGTGCTACGCAAGGGGCCGCGCGTCCAGGAGATTCGGCGCGACGCGCGCCAGGTGAGGGCCGGTGTTGGACGGGCCTGTCCAAGATGCGGCGCTGGTCGCGCGCTCCCGTTGTCGGGTCCGCTGCGAGCGCATGGCAGAAGGGGCCCAGAACGAGCCTGGCTATCAGCCCCCCGAGGAGGCGGTCGGCGTGAGACTGGAAGGCGGCGAGTTCGCGGTCCCACGCGAGGCGCACCAAGCTCTCGTCATCTCACTTGCGCACCTCGCGCCAGATGCCGTCGGATCGAGCGCTGGCTCCAGCGCTTGGTCCATGCCAGAACCTGACCGATTTCGTCCGTGCTCGCCGGCCTGCCGAGTGCGCGCTCCATGTAGCGCTGCACGAGCTCTGGCCAGTGGCCGGCGCGCACGCCGGCGGCGCGCGCTTCGGCGGATTCGAAGCTCGTCCCGAGGCGGGCGAGGTCGCGGGCGCGCAGGCGGGGCTCGACTGTTCCGACGTGGCGCAGGCCGTCGAGGTCGGTCCAGTAGAGCTCGGTGCGTGCGGGCGCCCGCACCAGCAAGAGGTTCGAGGCCTTGAGGTCGCGGTGGCGGAAGCCGGCGGCGTGCAGGCGCGCAAGGTTTTCGGCCAGGGTCGTGAGCAAGGCCTCCGGCGAGCCGAGCTCGGTCATGAGTTCCCACGGTCCGAGGCCTTCGACGTAGCGCGTGACGAGCACGGTCTCGTCCGGCCGTCCGAAAACGGCCAGCGGGGCCGGCGTCGCCAGGTCGATTGCCTGCAAGTACTCTACGACGGCGACGGGATGAAGGGGACGACGTGGGTCGGCAAGGAGCGCGGCCAAGTGCTCGGGCAAGAAGTCGTTCTCGACAACCAACGTTGGATCATGTACCGCGATTGAACCCCCATGATTACGCTCGATGACGTCACCAAGTCCTACGGCACCAAGGTCGCGGTTGTCGATCTATGCCTCGACATCGCCGCCGGCGAGCTGTTCGCCTTCCTCGGCCCCAACGGTGCCGGCAAGACGACCACCATCAAGATGATGTGCGGCCTGCTC
>JABFRZ010000647.1 GCA_013140785.1 Planctomycetota bacterium
GCGCAGCGTCACCCAGCGGCATTCGAAGCGGTTCGAGGCGTTGTCGGTCAACGCGATTCCGCGCGCGCGGCTCCGGCTCACACCACTCGACTCCACACCCCCCAGCCATGAAACGCCTCCTCGCGCCGCTCGCGCTGCTCGCTCTCGCCCCACTCTTCTCCAGCTGCTTCCTCGCCGCCGCCGCCGGCGCCGGCTACGTCGTCAGCCAGCAAGTCCTGCCCAATCACGTGCACGTCGCGCAAGTCGCGCTGGACGTGGACCAGGTCTGGCCCTCGGTCAAGGAGACCGTCGGCTTCTACCAGGAGCCCGGCAGCGAGCCGACCGTGCAAGACTCCCCGCGCACGATCCACGCCAAGGTGGACGGCTCGAAGGTCACGATCGAGGTCGAGGCCATCGACCTCGACCGCACCACGATCCGCGTCTCGGCCGAGAAGTACAGCGGCCTCGCGAAGGACAACGCCACCGCCGCCGAGTTGATGAGCGGGATCTTGAAGCGGCTGGAGAAGGACTAGCGGCTAGCAGGCCGTTGAAAAAGTCCCGTCGCGAGGCAAAGCGCGCTTCGGCGGGGCTAGGAACTCGGGCGGAGAGACAGCGGAAGCGGCCTTCATGGCCGCTGAGCATGGCCTGGCTTGATACAGGACGTCGAGCGTGACGACGCACCGACCAAGCGCGCGCAGCCGCAGCAGGGACCTTTTTCAAGGGACTGCTAGTGTCCTGAGTCAGAAGTTCGGTGACAGAGACCGAAGCCTCGCAGCGGTGCTGGCTAAGCGCGCCGACGACGCGGGTCAACGCAACAACCCTCGGAGGAGGCGCAACGACGCCAGCGCCGCGAGAGGCCGGTATTTGTCGGCGAACTTCTAACTCAGGACACTAGCTCCGGCAGGACCGGATCACCGCGGCGCACGCTCGCTGCGCACGGGTGTCACGGCTCCATGCGGTACATCGTGCGCGGGAACGGGATGGCCTCGCGCACGTGCTCGACGCCGGCGATCCAGGCGACCGTGCGCTCGAGGCCGAGGCCGAAGCCGGAGTGCGGCACCGAGCCGTAGCGGCGCAGGTCGAGGTACCACTGGTAGGCCTCTTCCGGGAGCTTCTCCTCGCGGATGCGGTGCAAGAGGAGCTCGAGGTCGTCCTCACGCTGGCTGCCGCCGATCAGTTCGCCCACGCCCTCCGGTCCGATCACGTCCACGCACTTCACCTTGTCGCTGGCGGGCTCCCTCTTCATATAGAAGGCCTTCACGGCGGCGGGATAGTGCGTGATCATCACCGGGCGATCGTGGCGCAACGAGAGGATCGTCTCGTCCGCGGCGCCGAGGTCGTCGCCGTAGCGGAAGGTGGAGTCGGGCGTGTCCTTCAGGATCGCGGCGGCCTGGTCGTAGGTCATGCGCGGGAAGGGCTTCTGGATCGCAGCGAGCTTCGTGAGGTCACGCTCGAGCACCTCGAGCTCGGGCTTGCGCCGCCGCAGGACCTCCGCGACGGTATGCACGAGCATGTCCTCGGCCAGCTCGAGCACGTCCTCGAGCGTGGCGAAGGCCACCTCGGGCTCGAGCATCCAGAACTCGGTCAGGTGCCGGCGCGTCTTCGACTTCTCGGCCCGAAACGTGGGCCCGAAGCAGTACACCTTGCCGAAGGCCATGGCGCTCGCCTCGGCGTAGAGCTGGCCCGACTGTGTCAGGTAGGCTTTGCGATCGAAGTAGCCGACCTCGAACAGGGTCGAGGTGCCCTCGCACGCGCTGGGCGTGAACATGGGCGAGTCCATGCACACGAAGTCGTGCTCATCGAAGAAGCCGCGCAGCGCGGTGATCACGGCGTCGCGGATGCGGAGCAGCGCCCACTGGCGCTTGGAGCGCAGCCACAAGTGCCGCTGGGACAGCAGGAAATCTGGCCCGTGCTCCTTGGGCCCGATCGGGAAGCCGTCCACGCTCTGCAGCACCGCGCCGCCCTTGACCTGGATCTCGAAGCCGCCCGGCGCGCGCGCGTCGGCCACGACCTCGCCCTCGAGCACCAGGCTCGACTCCTGGCCCGCGCGCCCGACGGCCTCGAAGAACTCCGGCGTCACGGACTTCTGGAAGACCACGCACTGCACGTAGCCCGAGCCGTCGCGCAGCTGCACGAAGTGGAGTTTTCCTTTGGAGCTCTTGTTGTTCAGCCAGCCGCGCAGGCTCACGCTGCGGCCGGCGTGCTCGCTCAAACGACCGATGGAGACGAAGGGGGCACTCATGGGAAGAGCGGAGACTCCGCGCTCGAAGTTCAGGGGAAGATCGCGAAGGACGGCTGCAGCTGCACGGCCTCGATGCGCCCGCCGCGGATGCGCACGCGGCCCTTGCACAGGACGCCTTCGCGGCGGGCCTCCACGAGCACGTCGCAGCTCCCGTTCGCCGCGGCCTCGAGCTCGTGGTGCGGCGTCACGAGCTCGATGCGTTCGTAGCCGAGCGCGCTCAGCCGGTTCACCACGCGCTCGCCGAGATTCAGCGCGGACAGCGGCACGAGCGCTTCGCTGGCACCCGCGCGCTGCTCCTGCGCGCGCAGCAGGAGCTCCTCGACGCGCTTCGAGCCGTCGCGTAGGTCGATCAAGATGTGCTCGATGCGCCGC
>JABFRZ010000487.1 GCA_013140785.1 Planctomycetota bacterium
CGACCGTCATCACGGTCGCGACGCCGCTCGGGCTCGCCCACGTGCCGCCGGTCTTCGTCTCGGCCTTGACCTGCGTCAGGCGCACGACCGAGTCGAGGGTCGTGTAGGTGTAGGAGAAGCGGCGGTCGGCAGAGTCGTAGGCCTTCTTCATCCGGCCCGAGCTGTCGTAGCCCTTCGTGTAGCCTCCAGCCTGGTCGATCGCCGCGCTCGGGCTGGCGGAGTCGCCGACGTAGGCGACGTTCCCGGCGGGATCGGTGATCTTCCACAGCTGCCCGGCGGCGCCGTAGGCCTCGGTGTCGAAGCCGATGAAGACGAGCTCGTTCCCGTGCTGATCGGTGAGCGTGTAGGTGTCCGGATCCCCGGCCACGTGCTTGAAGACGCCCGAGGCGCCGTTGACCCCGCGGAAGGTCGGACCGGTCGAATCGACGCGCTTGTACTCGGAGAACCGGTCGGCCCCATAGAAGAGGAAGACCATGTCCTTCGAGTTCGTCGCATCATCGTAGAAGGCGATCTCGGGCTGGCTGGTCTGGAACCAGTTGCGACCCTGATAGGAGTTCGAGGTTCGGTGCGTGCCCGAGCTCTCCTGGCGCGCGTTGTTCGACCGCCCCACGACCCACGGCACCGACGCCGGAAGCGCGATATCGACCTCCTGCAGCTCGAAAGCCCCGGTGACGAGGTCGATGCCGCCGATCGAGGGGGCGCGCCAGGCGTCCTCGAAGGGGTTGGCGGCGACCACCATCGGCGGCTGCTGCGGCGCGGCCCGCAGGCTCCCGTCGAGCTGGACCCCGCGCTGGAACAGGATCGGGAGCACGTCCTGCACCGGCGTCGGCGTCGTCACCTTCATGGTGAAGAGGGAATCGACACTCTGCTGCTGGATGGCCGACCCGCCCTGCGGGGGTGGCGGTGCGCTGCGCGAGGACAGGACGAACGGGGCCAGTGCGCCGGCGAAAACCGCGATGCCGATGGCAGAACGAGCGAGCAGCTGCTGCATAGACCTCTCCCTGGTTTCTCAGCGAACCCCCGGGTCCCACCGGGGCGGCGTCGAGCCGGACGGTGACTCTATCCCGGGGCGTCTCAGGGGCAACAGCTCGCGCGCTCATTCAGCTTCAGAAATCCCGCGTGCAGTCCGCAACTCGATTCGTGCCAGCGGCGAGCGCCAACGATAGGGGCGCGAACTTGATTAGCGAATAATGCAGGGGCGCGACTCTTCCAAAAAACGGGCCGGCGAAAACCGCGCGTTGGCCGTATCCGCCGAGCGCGTGGGCACCTATCATCCGTGCAGTTCGGCGGTCGCTTCCAGGTCGCCGCTTTCGAGAGGAGAGATCAAATGCGCGCGTTTCCCGTCGTTTTCTCAGGTGTTCTGGTCTCTGCCGGTGCTCTGGCCTTCGCCTTCGGAGGTGGCGGCGGCGACGCCGATCCGCTCGAGCCTCCGCCCCCGGTGAACACCGAGTTCGCGGGCGTCCTGCTGCGCGTCGGCCTCGGCGCAGAGACGCTCGCCGCGGCCGGGATCAGCGCCGAGCAGGTTCCGGCGCTCGTGGCTGCGGTCCAGAGGGACTACACCGCGGCCGCCACGGCGAGCCGCGACGAAGCCTTCATCACGGCGAAGCAAACGCACGACCGACTGCGGCGCCTCGTCACGAGCGGCAAGGGCACGCGCGATGACGTCGTGACGCTGCGCGGTGCCGAGGCGACACTCGCCGCCGCGACCACGCAGCGCGAGAACCACCTCGCGGGCCTGCGTACGGCGGCACTCGCAACCGTCTCGGAAGGCCAGCGCGCGCTTGTGAACAAGATCCGCGCGAACGAGTCCTGGCGGCTCCCGACCCAGTACCTGGCGAAGGACCGCACGGAAGCCCAGTGGGTCGAGCTGCGTGACCTGCTCGCCGCGCAGCGCATCCACGACGCCGACGCGACCGCGCCGTTCCCGGCCGAGGCACAGGGCCGCCTCGCCGCGATCGACGCCGAGAGCGAGATCGCGACCGCCAAGGTCAACCGCGACGCTGGCATCGCCGCCGTGCAGACCGCCTGGAACGCGGCCGCCGACTAGCGGGGCGACGCGTGCATCGGCGCTGGCGGAGTACGTGGGCGGCGCTGTGGCTGCTTGCGGCTCCGTCGCCATTTGCCCAGGAGCCCGAGCCGCCGCGTTGGTTTCTCACCGGCGAAGAGGTCGAGCTGGTGGAGGTGCTCGACGCCTGCGCCGCGGGGCTCGGCCTCGCGCTCGACTACGACCGCTCGCTCGTCCAGGGGAAGGTCACGATTCGCTCGGAGGCGGGCTTCTCGAGCGAGGGCATGTGGGCGCTCGCGAACCGCTTGCTCCTCTCGAAGAAGCTCGCCTCGGTGCAGGCCTCGGGCGAGGAGGCGCTCGGGATCGTGGCGCTCGGAGAGGCGGCGAAGGTGGCGCGCATCGAGCCGGACGTGAGCGCGGCGCGCGCGGGCTTCGTGAAGGTGCTCCACACGCTGCACTATGCGGACCCAGAGAAGCTGGCCGAGCCGCTGCGCGCCTTGCTCGCGGGCGAGGGGACGCTCGTTCAGCCCATCCAGGACGCGCACCAGATCCTGCTCGCCGGGGCAAAGCCGCAGGTGCTCGAGGCG
>JABFRZ010000403.1 GCA_013140785.1 Planctomycetota bacterium
CTCCGCCAGAGCGGGCTCATTCCGTGCGCAGGGCCTCGAGCGGATCGAGCCGAGCCGCGCGACGCCTGAGAAGAGCCCCGTAGCCGCGCTGACCATGAGGGCCAGAAGGACGGCGGGGAGCGGTGTCTCGACGGGCAGGCCGGGCACGAACCACGTGAGGCCCAAGATCAGGATCGCCGCGAGCGCGAGGCCCGCCGCTCCGCCGCTCAGCGAGAGCAGCACGGCTTCGAGCAGGAACAGAGCCTGCACTTGCCGCAGCGTGGCGCCGAGGGCGCGCAGGAGGCCGATCTCGTGCGTGCGCTGGGAGACCGCGATCCACATCGTCGTCAGGATGCCGATCGCTCCGACGACCAGTGAGACGGCCGCGATCGCGGCCACTGCCAAGGTGACGCCGCGCAGCACGCGATCGAGCACGCCGAGCGCCGCAGTCTGGGTCACGATGGTGACGTCGTCCCTTTCGTCGTGACGCGCGCGCAGGAGCGCCGTGATCTGCTGCGCCACGGTCTCGGTGGCCGACTCGTGCGCGAAGGTGACGTCGATCTCGCTCAGTCCCTCCAGGTCGAACATGGAGAGCGCCGTGCCCACCGAAACGTAGGCCAGGTCGTCCATGTCGAAGCCCAGGAGCTCGCCGCGCGATTCCATCACGCCCACGACGCGCAGGCGCCATCCGCCGATCCGCACCCAGCTGCCGAGGGGCGTCTCGTCCCCGTACAGCTCGCGCGCCAGCTTCGCCCCCAGGACCGCGGCGTTCGTCCCGCGCTGGGCCTCGCCCGCGGGCAGGAACGAGCCGCGCGCCACGCGCACCTTCCATACCTCGCGCGCCGCGGCGGTCGTGCCGATCAGGCTCACGCGCCGTCCACGGCCGTTGCCCTCCACGCGGGCCTCCCCGATGACCGTCGGCACCACGACCTGCACGAGCGGCAGGCGTTCCAGGGCCTGGGCGTCCCCCAGGGTGAGCGCGTGCGTCGTCCCGCCCATCGCGCCCGGGATGCCGAAGGTCTCGGTCTTGCCCGGCGTGACCTGCAGGAGATTCGTGCCGAACTGCGAGAAGGCGCCGAGCACGTACAGGCGCGCGCCCTCGCCCACCGAGACGAGCAGGAGCACGGACGCGACCGCGATCGCGATGCCCGTCAGCGAGAGCAGAGTGCGCAGCCGCTGCTCGCGCAGCGCCGTCCAGCACAGCTCGATGCGGTCGATGGGCTTCATCGCCGCCGCCCGCTCAGCGCAACCACCGGGTCGAGCCGTACCGCGCGCAGCGCGGGCAAGATGCCTGACACGAGACCCGTCGAGAGCGCGAGCAAGAGCGCGACCCAGCCGGCCCAGGCGGGGATGGCCGCGGGCAGGAAGGAGAGCCAGCGCGCGGCCGAGCGTACCAGCGCCCAGCCGAGTGCGAGGCCGAGCAGGCCGCCGCTCGCGGAGATCAGGCCGGCCTCGAACAGGAACAGCCGCCCGACCTCGCGCTTGCTCGCACCCAGGGCGCGCAGCAGGCCGATCTCGCCCGTGCGCTCCGACACGGAGACGAGCATGACGTTCATGATCCCGATGCCGGCCACCACGAGCGAGATCGAGGCGATGGCCGCGAGCGCCAGGGTGAGCACGCCCAGGATGCCCTCGAAGGCCTCCAGGACCGCGTCCGGAGTCGTGAGCGTGAAGTCCTCCGCGCCGTGCCGCTCGAGCAGGATCGCGCGGCAGCGCTCCTCTACGCGCTCGAGGTCGAACCCCGGCCGCGCCTGCAGCGCGATGCGATCGAGGGAAGACTGATCGAAGAGTCGCATGGCGGTCGCCACGGGCACCATCACCGTTTGATCGAGATCGACCCCGAAGTGCGTGCCCTGGGAGGCCAGGACCCCGATCACGCGCAGGCGCGTGCGCCCGAGGTGCACGAAGTGGTTCAGCGGGTTCTCGCCCTGGAACAACGCGCCGACCAGCGCTTCGCCGAGCACGATCACGGGCGCGCCGCGATCCCACGGCTCGACGGGCAGGAAGGACCCGGAACGCACCTCGAGGCGTCGGATCGCCAGGAGCTCGGCGGTCGCCCCCAGCACGATCACGCGGCGCGCGCGATCTCCGACCGAGAGCTCGTCGTTGCCCATGACGATGGGCGACAGGCGCTCGGCCGAAGCGACGGCGCGGCGCAGCGCCTCGGCGTCCTCCAGCGTCAG
Source organism: Planctomycetota bacterium (assembly GCA_013140785.1). Lineage (GTDB taxonomy): Bacteria > Planctomycetota > UBA1135 > UBA1135 > JABFRZ01. The sequence goes on from JABFRZ010000403.1 coordinate 2,163, forward strand.
GTCGCGCGGCGCGCCCACCAGCCCGGGTAGGGCGCCGCTGGTCTCGCTCTTGCCCGGCACGATCGCCATCACGTTCGGGCCGAGCACGTCGAACTGCGCGCGCACGAGGCGCAGCGCTCCCTCACCCAGGGCGACCATGACCAGCACGGCCCCGACGCCGATCGAGGTACCGAGCAGCGCGAGGAACGTACGCCTGCGCTCCGTGGTCAGGGCGCGCGCCGCGAAGGCCAGGGCGTCCCGGGCTGTCATGGCTTCGCGCCCTCGAGGAGCGACAGCGCGCCTTCGAGGTCCGCACTCGCGAGGCGCCGCTTGATGCGCCCGTCCTCCAGCAGGAGCACGCGCTGGGCTCGGCGCGCGACCGCGAGGTCGTGCGTGACGACCAGCAGGGTCATGCCCTGCGCGTGGTAGCGTCCGAGCAGCTCGAGGA
>JABFRZ010000175.1 GCA_013140785.1 Planctomycetota bacterium
GCCCTGGCCGCGCGCGAGCTGCGCGTGCCGCTGCCGTTCCTCCCGAATCCGAAGCTGCGCTTCCTCGAGCCTTCGGGCGCACTCGACTACTGGCGCGACCAGCCGCTGTTCACCTTCGTCCCGCAGTGGACCGACCCGCGCTGGGCCGATCGCGTCGCGTACCTCGGCGATCCGGACACCGACCCGATCGAGACCGCGGGCTGGCGCTACGCCGACGGCAAGAGCTACCGCGTGAACAGCTACCAGCGCACGGCCGCCGCCTTGCGCACGTTGCAGGGACTGATCGGCGACGAGCCCTTCTTCCGTGGCATGCGTCACCACGCGCGCGCCTGGCGCTACGAGCACCCCTACCCCGCGGACTTCTATCGTTCGTTCCAGGAGGGCGCGGGCCAGTCGCTCGACTGGTACTTCCAGGAGCTGTTCCAGGGCACGGGCACGGTCGATTGGAGTGTCGCGGTGAAGCAGGCGAAACGCCCCGAGCCGCGCGGCTTCTTCCAGGGCGAGGGTGGCGAGTTCCTCGAGCGCGCGAGCGCGAAGGAGCCGCCTGAGGACGGTGAAAAGCCGAAGGGGCCCTACCAGATCGAGGTGGAGCTGCGCCGCAAGGGCGAGCTACGCTTGCCGCTGCCCGTGCGCCTCGCCTTCGAGGATGGCAGCACACAGGAGCTCGTGTGGACGCGCGCGGAGCAGGAGCAGGCGACCTGGAAGCGCGTCGAGCTCGAGAGCGACACGAAGCTGCGCTCGGTCGTGCTCGATCCTGGGCGCGATTACTACATCGATCGCGACCTCTCCAACAACGCCTGGTACGACGAGAAGGACGAGCTCTCGCCCTGGCGCTGGAGCGAGCGCGTGCTGGCGCAGTACCAGCACTACCTGCACTTCATCCAGGGGCTGGGCGGCTGAGGCCGGCGCGATGAACCCGCTGCTCGACGACGACCTGACCGGCCCGCGTCCGCCGGTGTTCCTCGCGGCGCTGCGCACGGCCACGGGACGTACGCCGATCTGGCTCACGTGCTGGTTCGTGCCGCTGTTCCTGGCCCTGGTCCTGGCTGTCCCCTGGCGCGGCTTCTACGCGGGTGTGCTCGCGCAGAACTACGAGCCGCTCAGCGTGCTGGCCTCGATGGACGAGAACTTCCGCTTCGACCACGGGCCCGAGCTCGCCTCGCTCAAGCAGGGCACGGCCGAGATCGCGGCCGCGCTCGCTCTGGTCGCGATGCTCTTCGGCGTGTTCTCAGGCGGCGGCTGGCTGCAGGTGTTCCTGGAGCGCACGCAGGGTCACTCGATGCGCCGCTTCCTGTGGGGCGGCGCGCGCTACTTCTGGCGTTTCTTGCGTGTGTGGTTGGTGACGCTGCTCACGCTGGCGCTCGTGAGCTGGATCTTCCACGGCTGGCCTTGGAAGACCGCGCTGTCGCTCCTGTTCGGAGCCGAGGACGGCGATCTCGAGGTGCTGCGCTCGGAGTTCAGCGTCGTGCTCGTCACGTGGACGCAGGACGGGCTGTACGGGCTCACGCTCGCGCTGATCCTCGTGTGGGGCGACTACACGCGCACGCGCCTCGCGTTGCAGGACACGCGCTCCGCCGTGTGGGCCGGGCTGTGCACGTGGGGGCTGATCCTCTTGCACCCGTTGCGCACGCTGCGGCCGATGTGCGTCTTGTTCGTGCTGGAGGCGGGGCTGGTGGTGGCGCTCGGGAGCGTCGCGCACGGCCTCGATCGCGGCCTCGGACCCGAGTCGGGCGCGGGCACGCTGCTGCTCCTGTTCGGCCTCGGCCAAGTGGCGCTCCTGTGGCGCGGGATCACGCGCGGGGCGCGCTACCACGCCGCGGCCCAGGTCTCGAAGCAGCTCGTGCCGCCGCTGGCCCAGCCCGATCCGTGGGCGAGTCGCGTGGGCGGACCGGGCGGGCCGCAGTACCCGCTCGACCTGAACGACGACTACGGCGTCTCCGTGTGACGCATGGCCGGGCGCGCGCTCGAGAGCGTCGATCCCACGAGCGGCCAGCGGGTGCGTGTCTGGCCGGAGCTCGACGGAGCCGGGCTGGAGCGACGTGTGAGCACGGCCCACGCCGAGGCGGCGCGCTGGGCGCGCACGTCCCTCGCTGAACGCGCGGAGCGGCTGCGTGGCGCCGCGCGACTGTTCGGCGAGCGCGCCGAAGCGCTGGCGTTGGTCATGGCGGAAGAGATGGGCAAGCCGCTCGCGCAGGGCCGCGCGGAGGCCCAGAAGTGCGCGCTCGCGTGCGAGTTCTACGCCGAGCACGCACCCCTGATGCTGGCCGACGAGGCCGCCAGGCCGGCGCGACCCGGCGCGCGCGAGTTCGTGAGCTTCCGTCCGCTCGGCGTGGTGCTCGCGATCATGCCCTGGAACTTTCCGCTCTGGCAGGTGGTGCGCTGCGCCGCGCCGACGCTCATGGCGGGCAACGGGCTGCTCTTGAAGCACGCCGAGAACGTGCAGGGCTGCGCAGAGGCGTTGGAAGCGCTCTTCCAGGACGCCGGTCTCCCGCGCGGGCTGTGCGCGAATTGCGCGCTCGCGGTCGCGCGCGTGCCCGCGCTCATCCATGACCGGCGCATCGCGGCCGTGACCCTCACCGGCTCGACGCGCGCCGGCCGCGCGGTGGCCGCGTGCGCCGGGGCCGCGCTCAAGAAGTGCGTGCTCGAGTTGGGCGGCAGCGACCCGTACCTGGTGCTGGCCGACGCCGACCTCGAGCTCGCCGCGCGGACCTGCGCGGTCGCGCGCCTGATCAACGCCGGGCAATCCTGCATCGCCGCCAAGCGCTTCATCGTGCTCGAGCCCGTGCGCGCCGAGTTCACCGAGCGCCTCGTGGCCGAGATGCGCGCGAAGACCGTGGGCGACCCGCGCACGGCCGTCGATCTCGGCCCGCTGGCGCGTGCCGACCTGCGCGACAGCCTGCACGCCCAGGTAGAGAAGAGCGTCGAGCGCGGCGCGCGTCTCCTGCTCGGCGGCGAGCGACCGCGCGGTCCCGGCTCCTTCTACCCGCCGAGCGTGCTCGCGGACGTCGTCGCGGGCCAGCCGGCCTACGAGGAGGAGCTCTTCGGCCCCGTGGCCGCGATCCTCGCCGCGCGCGACGAGGCCCACGCCCTCGTGCTGGCCAACGACACGCGCTATGGCCTCGGCGCGGCCGTGTTCACGCGCGACGTCGAACGTGGCCTACGCCTCGCGAAGGAAGAGCTGCAGGCCGGCTGCGTCTTCGTCAACGACTTCGTGCGCTCCGACCCGCGCCTGCCCTTCGGCGGCATCAAGGACTCCGGCTTCGGGCGCGAGTTCGCGAGCTTCGGCCTGCGCGAGTTCGTGAACGTCAAGACGGTGGTCGTTGGCTAGCCACTATTGCTCGCGTCGCAGGATGCGGTAGTTCGCGTGCTCGAACACGGGCCGGAAGGCGCTCTCGACGTAGGCGTGGACCTCGGGCCAGCGGCGCGCGTCGGGGTAGCGATCGATGCTGTCCGAGCCCGCGGCGCGCGCGAGGATCACGGTGACGCCATTGCTCACTAGATCGTCGCGCAGCTCCTGGCGCTCTGCGGACGTCACGGCCATGGCAAGTTCCGCGAAGCTGGTCGGCGCCGGCCGGTTCAAGAGGTAGTACCAACCCGGTTCGTTGGTGAGGTTCGCGAAGACGTCGCTCTCCTTCAATTCACCCTCGAGCGCCTGCAGCACCGTTCGGAGCTTGCGCGTCAGGAACTCGCTGTCGGGTTTGCCCAACGGGAAGTTCGCGGCCAGCCTGGAGTGCGTCGCGACGTGCACCGCGAAGAACGCGGCCAGAACGCAGCTCGCGAGACCGAGCGCCGCGCGCACGCGTCGCTCGCGGGTCGAGGCGGGGGCGCCGGCGAGGTGCTCGTGCGCCACGAGCAGGAGCGAGATCACGGCCGGCCACAGGCTGTAGCGGACGTGCTCCGAGTCGGGACGCAAGAGTGCGCCGCGGTAGAACACAGCGCTGGCGGCGACGAGCACGAACTCCATCGAATCCTCGGCCGCCCACTGCTGGAGTCCCGCGGCCCATCCGAGACGGAGCACCCGTGAGAGGAGCCGCGCGAATATCCAGTAGACCAGCCCCGCGATCACCACGACGGGCGCGACGTACTCGACGCGAGTCCAGTCGTACACGTAGCCGTAGGCGAGTCCGCTGACCTCGCGGCTGTGGACGAAGGCGGAATGCGCGAAGGCCCCGAGGCCGTCGCCCAAGAGGAGCGTCAGTAGGCCTACGCCCGCGAGCAGGCCGGCCGCCGAGGCCGCGAGCAGCTTCACGACATGAGCGCGGCTCGGCGCCCGCAGCGGAACGAGGCACAGGACGAGCAGCCACAACGCCAAGAGGAAGAACCCGCGATCGACCGAGTAGCCGAAGGCGCACGGGACGAGCGCGGCCAGCGCGGCGGCCACGAGCGCGACGTCCAGGCTCGCACCGTTGCGCGCGACGCGTCGCAGGAACGAAGCCGTCAGGACCAGGAAGGCGCAGGGGAGCACTTCGCGTGAAGCCACGAGCAGTCCCCAGCGCAGCGGGTCCGGGATGCACGCGAGCGTCAGGATTCCGAGCGCGGCGAACGCGAAGCTCGGCTGGCGCGGGCGCAGTCTCGCCAGCAGGATCGCGAGCAGGCCGAAGGCGAGGAGCTTGACGCTCGACTCCAGGGTCCGCAGCGCGCCGATGGAAGGACCGAAGAGCCGGAAGGCCGCGCGCGCGCGCAGCGGGTCCTGGATCGCGCCGTGCGGAATGGCGACGTCCGCGTAGGGAGCGCCGCCCGCGGCGAGGCTCAGCGCCGAACCCACCGCCTCGCCCTCGTGCAAGGGATCGAAGGACTCCTCGGAGTGGTAGGTGTGCGCGCACAGGCCGCACAAGGCGGCGAACGCGAGCAGCGCGACCCAGGTCCGCGTCGAGACGCGCGCAGGCTCGCTCGGCTCGCGCGCGAGCTCCCCCCGCGCGACCAGCCCCGCGCGGAAGCGCCGCGACAGACAAGCGAGAACCAACGCGACGAGCGGGCAGCCGAGGACGACGAAGTAGCGCAGGACGTTGTTCGCCGGGTTGAAGCCGAGATCCACCAGCGGCGCGATCACGCCGTGCGGGTTGCGGAACGGGAGCGTGAAGCGCTCGACCGTGAGGAGCCCCAGACCGGTGCCGAGCGCGAAGACCAAGAGGAGCCGCGCGCCGGGAAAGCCCGCGCCCGAGCCGCGCTCCGAGCGCCCGGCCAGTGGTGGAGCGAGTACTGCTTCGGCCATGGGCTTCTCTCGGCGGAGGATCGTAGTCAAAGGGCTCGCGGAACCAACGCGTCCGTCCACGCGAAGCTCCCCGAGGGAGTCCCGGTCATGCTCGAGCTGCGCTTCACGAAGGAGAGCAGAGCGTGCCGAGGGATGGAGATGATGATCGAGCAGGACTGGCGCGCGCGGGTCGCTATGATCCGCTCGGCATGTCTGCCTCGAGTTCGTCGGGTTCCCCCGCACCCACCGTGGCCGTCGTCGGCGCTACCGGGCTGGTGGGCGAGACCGTGCTGCGCGTGTTCGAGGAGCGCGGGTTCCCGGTGGGCGAGCTGCGCGCGCTGGGCAGCGCGCGCAGCGCTGGGACGCGCGTACATTTTCGCGGAAAAGAGCACGCGGTCGAGGAGGCCACAACCGAGCGGCTGCGCGGGGCCGACTTCGTGTTTTTCGCGGCGACCGGCGAGCTCTCGCGCTCGATGGCGCCGGCCGCGGCCGCGGCGGGCGCGGTCGTGATCGACAAGTCGAGCACCTGGCGCATGGCCGCGCACGTTCCGCTGGTCGTGCCCGAGATCAACCCGGGCGCGCTCGCGCCGTTCGGTCGCACGGGCGGCATCGTGTCCTGCCCGAACTGCACCACGATCGGCCTCGTGATGGCGCTCGAGCCGCTGCGCCGCGCGGCCGGGCTCGCGCACGTCACCGTGACGACGCTGCAGGCCGCGAGCGGCGCCGGGCGCGAAGGGCTCGACGAACTGAGAGGGCAACGTTCCGCGCTCTTCCCGCGCGCGCTGGCCGGCAACGTCATCCCGCAGTGCGAGCGCTTCCAGGAGAGCGGCTACACGACGGAGGAGCAAAAGCTCAGCGACGAGACGCGCAAGATCCTCGCGCTACCTGCGCTGCCCGTGACCATGACCTGCGTGCGCGTGCCGGTCGCGGTCGGCCACTCCGCCGCCGTGCTGGTCGAGACCGAGCACCCGCTCTCGCCCGAAGAAGCGCTCGACGCGTTGCGCGCCTTTCCCGGTTTGAGCGTCGGCTCCGCGAACGAGTACACGACCCCGCTCGAACTGGCCGGCCGCGACGACGTGCACCGCGACGACGTGCACGTCGGCCGCGTGCGCCGCGACCCGACCCACCCGCGCCGCCTGTGGCTGTGGACGGTCGTGGACAACATCCGCAAGGGCGCCGCGACGAACGCGGTGCAGATCGCGGAAGAGCTCCTGGCGCGACGCTGAGCTGCTCAGCGTTTCTCGATGACGTAGCACGAGCGCGCGCTGCCCAGGTTCACGATCGACTCGACCTGGACGTAGTAGGTGCCGCTCGCGCTCGGCACGAAGCTGGCCGAACAGGTCGGCAGGCCGTCGAGCACGCCCTCGGTGCCGATGAAGCGTCCATAGTGCGCGGTGGAGACGGCGCCGCCGGCCGCGTTGCGGATGCGCACGAAGGGCTGCAGCTCGGAACCGTGGCCCGAGAATTCGCGGAAGCCGTCGCTGTGTACGGCGGCCTTGGCGTGCACGCGGACCGTCACCGGCACGCCGGCCGAGGCCGAGAAGGCGAAGAAGTCGTCGTCGTTGTTGACGGCGAGCACGCCCGAGCCGCGGCCGCTCACGTCGAGCGCGTCGGCGTTGGCGAGCGAGTCGTTGTTCTCGCTCTCGAAGGCCGAGCCTAGGAAACGTTCGAGGTGCAGCGCGTAGGCCGTGGACGCGAGGTCCGCGCCGACCACCAGGAAGTAGGCGCCCGTCTGCGTGAGCAGGAACGAGTGCACGCGCAGCGCGCGATTCGGTTCCGCCGCCACGCTCGTCACACCGTCCGGCGCGAGCACTTCGAGGTCGATCGTGTCGGCCACGCCAGCCCAGTTGGCGGCGTCGAAGGTCTGCACGCGCACCAGATCGCCGGCCGTGCCCTGGAACACGAAGACGTCGGGGTCAGCCGCGTCCACCGCGCCCTCGATACGCTGCCCGTAGGCGAGCGGCTCGGCCGTGCCGGTCGTGTCGTTGTCCTCGCTCTCGCTCAGCGTCCCGGCCAGCGACTCGCGCGCATAGGCGAGGTAATACTCGCCGTCGCCCGTGCCCCCGGCCTCCTCGATCTGGAGGTAGTACGTGCCGGGCGTGGTGATTCGCATGTGCAGGGCAGGATCCGAGAAGAAGGCCTCGTCGTTCGAGGCGAGCTCCGTGACGCCGTCCTGGTCGAAGAGGCGCACGCGCGGATCGAAGTAGGCGTCGTCGCCGCGCCACACGCCGTTGCGGTAGGCCGTGAGCTCGAAGCGCACGATGCTTGGCGCCGCCAGCGTGAACGCGAACACGTCTAGCTCACCATCGACGTGGAAGCCGTGCAACACGCCCGGCGCAAGCGTCTCGGCCGTGAGCACTGTGTCGTTCGCGCCCGCGCTGGCCACAGGCTCGAGCTCGGCCTGGATCCCGCTCAGACTGCGGGTGCGCAGCGTGAAGACGTAGTCGCCGCCCTGCTTCGTCCCGTCGTCCTGGCGCAGGCTGACGAAGTACGTGCCGCTCGCGGGCACGCGGAAGAGCGGGAAATCGAGGTCGTGCCGGCCCCAGCCCCACCCGGCGCTGGTGAAGCCGCCAAGATCGTGCTCGAGGAGTTTGGTGGTGCCGTCGGTGTCGAACAGCGTCAGGCGCGGCGCGTTGACGACCGCGTCCCAGCGCACTTGGTCGAGGCGCGTCGCGAGCAGCTCGAGCTCGTACGACTGCCCCGCGCCCAACGCGACCGACCAGAAGTCCACGTCGCCGGTGCCGTCGAGCGAGCCGTTCGCCGGACGCCCGATCGAGATCGGGCTGGCGCCCGCCGCGCTGTCGTTGCCGCCGGTCTCGAGCACGACCGCCGCCGATCCGCCGCCGCCTCCGCCGCCGCACGCACCGAGGCACGCCGCGACACCGAGACCGAGCGCCGATCCGAGAACAATTGTCCGCCGAAGAACCCTCATCGCTTCCCCTCCGTTACCCCGACCTGACGTAGAGGTCGTCCATTGCGAGGTCTGCTCTTGAGACGCGCGCTCGTTCCGCCGGGCGGAAGGAACATCCCGGCGCCG
>JABFRZ010000164.1 GCA_013140785.1 Planctomycetota bacterium
GCCGGGGCGGGGCTGGGAGAGACCACGGGCATTTGAGTGTCTTCAGGGCGACCCTACTCGCGGCGGCGAGCGAGTCAACCCTGGCCGAGACTCGAGCGCGGGCTCGAATCGGCGCCTGCGCGCGAGTCGAGCGCTCCCTATGGCGGATAGACTGCCCGGCTCGCACATGACCGAACGAACCATGATCGAGCGGACTGCAGCCCCGCCCCGCACGCACGAGCTGAACGCGCTCTTCGCGCGCGTGCGCCGCACGACCGAGGCCCTGTGCCGGCCGCTCCGCCAAGAGGACTACGTCGTGCAGAGCATGCCCGACGCGAGTCCGACCAAGTGGCACCTCGCGCACACGAGCTGGTTCTTCGAGACCTTCGTTTTGCGCCCCGGCCTCCCGCGCTACCCCGTCTTCGAGGAACGCTTCGCGCTGCTGTTCAACTCCTACTACCACGCCGCCGGCGAGCGTCATCCGCGGCCCGAGCGCGGCCTGCTCTCGCGCCCGACGGTGGAGGAGGTGTTCGCCTACCGCGCTCACGTCGATCACTGGATGGGGGCGCTGCTGGCGGGCGAGCACGGTGCGCTCGGTGGCGAGCTCGCGTTCGCGATCGAGCTCGGCCTGAACCACGAAGAGCAGCACCAGGAGCTGCTCCTCACCGACGTCAAGCACATGCTCGCGCTGAACCCGCTCGAGCCGGCCTACCGCGAGCGCGGGCCCGCGCCGTGCGCGGCGACCAAGCTCCCGAGCGAGCGCTGGGCGAGCTTCGAGGGCGGACTGATCGAGGTCGGTGCCGCCGATTCTGTCGTGGGAGCAGCGAGTTTCGCCTTCGACAACGAGCGCCCGCGCCACCGCCGCTTCGTCCCGCCCTTCGAGCTCGCGCGCGCGCCCGTGACGTGCGGCGAGTACCTCGAGTTCGTCGAGGTCGGCGGCTACCTGCGCGCGGAGCACTGGCTCTCGGACGGCTGGGACGCGCGCGCGCGCCTGGGCTGGGAAGCGCCGCTCTACTGGAAGCGCGACGGATTGAAACGAGACGGTTCCGGCTGGCGCATCCTGACGCTGAACGGCGCGCGCGAGCTCGATCCGGCCGAGCCCGTGAGCCACGTCAGCTTCTACGAGGCCGACGCCTACGCGCGCTGGCAGGGCGCGCGCCTGCCGCTCGAGGAGGAATGGGAGCACGCTGCTACTGGCGAGGAGCCCGTGGGCAACCTGCTCGACTCCGATCTCCTGCACCCCGCATCGTGCGCGCGCGTTGGCCGGCGTCTCGAACAAGTCTTCGGCGACGTCTGGGAGTGGACCGCGAGCCCGTACACGCCCTACCCGGGCTTCCAGCCATTCCAGGGCACGCTCGGCGAGTACAACGGCAAGTGGATGAGCAGCCGCTGGGTGCTGCGCGGCGGCTCGTGCGCCACGCCCGCGCGCCACATCCGCGCCAGCTACCGCAACTTCTTCGGTCCCGAGGCGCGCTGGCAGTTCACCGGCCTGCGCTTGGCGCGCGCGCCGCGCTGAGCGCGCTGACCCCGCTACCGACTCCCGCATGTCCCGCAACGCGCTCGGAATCCTGGTCTTGCTCGCGGCCGGCGGCGCGCTCGGTACCGTCGCCGTGCTCGCACGCGAGCGGAGCTACGTGGTGCCCGAGCACGAGAGGCCGCTGTCGATCCCGCTCGTGCTCTCGGGCGCGGTCCCGTCCGGTTACGCCGTGCGCACCTTCGACGTCGAGGGCATCTGCTGCCAGGGCTGCAGCAGCAAGCTCCACGGCGCGCTGCTGGCCGTCGAGGGCGTGCGCGAGGCCGCGGTCGATCCGCTCACGGCGGTGGTCATGGCGCTCGCCCCCCTCGACATGCCCGACGCGCGCCTCGAGGCGGCCCTGACCTTCGACAAGTACTCGGCCAAGGCGCGTTGAGCGCCGAGCGACGCGGCCCCGGCTGCTACCGGCTGCGGTTCAGGCGGCGATAGTAGGAGTCGATCCAGTCGCGGTACTGGAGCGGCAGGTCGTCGGTGATCTGGTTCTGGAAGACGTGTCGCACGCGCTCGGGCAGGGCGCCCCAGCGGTCGGCGTCGTCGCCGGCCTGGACTGGGTTGCCGTTCTCGTCCACGCGCGGCGAGGAGGGTTTGTTCTCGCCGGTCGGGGGGTTCTTGCCGCGCTCGTCGGGCTTCTGGCCGTCGGGCTTCGGCTTGGACCCGTCGGGCTGTTTGCCTTGTTCACCCTCCGGATCGGGCTTGGGTGCGTCGGGGGTTTTTTCACCCTGGGTCGGACCGCGCTGGCGCTCCTGATCGAGCGGGCTCTTGCCCTCCTTGCCGCCTGGGGTCTGGCCGCTCATGCACTGGCTGCAGCTCTGCCCCAGGGTTTCGGCCAGCTCGAGGATGCGCTCGATGCCTGTCACGGCCTGGTCGCTCTTCTCGTTGTTCGAGCGCAGCAGCCGCTCGATGCCGCTGTCCTTGCCCTCCGGGATCGGGATGCGGCCGGCGCTGGCGTCGAAGAGCTCGACGTCGATGGCCGCGAGGGTGCGCTCGACCTCGTGGAACAGGCGGATCATCTCTTCCTGCGCGGCGTCCAGGCCGGAGAGCTTGGGCAGCTCGATCACGGGCTTCTCGGG
>JABFRZ010000367.1 GCA_013140785.1 Planctomycetota bacterium
CAGTACGCGTGGTCGAAGCCGCGCGGCAGGCTGCGGAACGAGGCCTCGTCGTGGCAGCGCGCGCAGTCGGCGAAGCCCTCGACCTCGGCCGGATAGCCGCTGGCCTCGTCGAAGCGGCCGCCGTGCGGGTCCGCGTGGCACGTGACGCAGCCCTCGAATACGCCGAAGTGCTCCGTCACGCGCCCGAAGCTGCGCCGGGTCTCGTCGGGTTCGGCGCTGGCCGCATGGCAGGCCGCGCAGCCCGCCTCGGCATGCGCGCCGAGCACGTCGAAGTTGGTGAAGGTTCCGTGCTCGAAGTCCGCCTCGGCCGCGGCGAAGCTGGTCGAAGCGTGGCAGCGCGCGCACTCGCCGTGCTCGGGCGCGAGCATCCCAGCCACGAAGCTCTCGAAGAAGCCCGCGTGTGCGTCGGCGTGGCAGCGATCGCAGTCGGCCGGCGTGCCGCGGAAGACGCGCGCGCCGTCCTCGGTCGGCTTCTCATGGCAGTCCTCGCAGGCGGTCTCGACGTGCTTGCCTTCGAGCGCGAGCGCCGTGAGCGCGTGCTCCTCGAGCCCGAAGGCGTGCGGCTCGAAGTGCAGCGGGTCGTGGCAGGCGCTGCACTCCTCGCCGGCGAATGGGCCGCTCTCGAACTGGCCCTCGTGCACGTCGGCGTGGCACACGCTGCACTGCTCGGGAGTGCGGCCGGGGTAGCGACGCTGGAAGCGCTTGCGCTCTGGAGCGTGGCACTGGTCACAAGTGGGCGCGTCGTGCGGGGGAGTGAGCGCGAAGCCGGATGTTGCGTGCTGCTCGGCCGTCAGAGCGGCGAGTCCCGGATCGCGAAAGCTCTCGTGCTCGGCCGCGTGACAGCTGACGCACCCCGCACCCGCAGCGAGATTCGCGAGCGCGGCCGCGCCCGTGACGAACTCCGGCGTGTGCGGCGTCTCGTGGCAGGCGGCACAGTCGCGCGCCTCCGGGCGCTGGCCAAGGCCGCCGACGATCTCGAGCGCGTGCGGCCCCTGCTCCTGGTGGCACTCGAGGCACGCGAGCGCGTGCCCGCCGATCAGCGCCAAGTTGCGCTCGTGCCCGAGCGAGAAGAGTCCATCCCAGGTCTCCTGGCCGTGGCAGCTCGCGCAGGCCGCCACGAATTCGCCCTCGTGCACGTCCTCGTGACAGGTCACGCAGTTCTGCTCGAGCCCGATGAAACGCGTGGCGCCCTCGGGCAGGAGCGCGACCGTGGCGTGCTCGTGGCACTCGCTGCACGCGAGCGGGAGGTGCGCCCCGTCCATCGCGAAGCCGATGCGGGAGTGCTCGAACTCCTCGACTTTGCCGATGCCCGCCAGCGCGAAGCTCTGGCCGTGGACCAGTGGCGCGCTCGCGCCATGGTGCTCGGTGTGGCACAGGCCGCACTGCTCGGCGCGCGCGTCGAGCGTCCCGTGCAGACCGGTCGAGTTCGCGAGCTGCGCCGCGATCGGCTCGTGGCACTCGAGGCAGGCTTCGCGCATGTTCCCGAAGATCCCGCCGTGGCACTCCGAGCAGTCGTTGCGGCCGGCCAGGTCGGGCACGCGCTGGTGCACGGTCGCGAGTCCGCCCGGCGAAGTGCGGCCCATGTCGCTCACGGCCACCAGCGTCACCGCCATGGCCGAGAAGAACGCGATCAGGAGCTGCGTGCGCTTCATCGCACTAACCGCCGCGCGAGAAGACCGCGCCGTACGTGAGCGCGTACACCGCGTGCAGCACGAGCAAGAGCACCATCAGCGCCGCCAGCCAACGGTGCAGGTAGCGCCACGACGAGAGCACCGCGCGCACGTCCTCGAAGTGGGCCGCGGCCATGCTGGTCTTGTGGGCCACGCGCGCGAGGCCGAGGATCGCCTTGAACTTCTGCGCGGGGATACCCTCGGCCTGGGCCTCCTTGGCCAGTTGCGCGAAGCGCTTTTTCAGGGCGCGCTGACCGCCCACGAGCGCGGCGACACGCCCCAGGAACGAGCTGCGCCACTGCCGCGCCGCGACCTCCGCCGCGATCGCGCCACGCACGCGCTCGACAAAGGCGCGCTGGCTCACGTCCCACTCATCGGTCAGCCGGACGAGCTCGGCCTTCACTTCCTCGAGCTCGAGCTCGCGTCCGTTGGCCGCGCGCGGCAGATACGCGTAGAAGTAGCGCCCGACCGCGCCTGTGACGAACAAGAGCCCCAGCGCCAGCAGCGCGTGCCCACCGACCGTGTCGCGCGGGTCCATCGCGCCGTGTAGCGTCGCGAACAGCACCGCCAGGATGCCGGTCGCCACGTGGCTCGTCATCCAGGTGCGCAGCGAGCCCCAGCGCATCGCACGCCAGCTCGCGCGTCGCGCGAGGTAGGCCAGATTCGCGAGCACGAGCGCGCTCGCGCCGAGCCCGAAGAACAACCCGACGCCCGAGCCCGGTCGCAGGAGCAGGTGCTTCTCCGCCGCCGGCCGCGCCTCGATCGGCAGGAGGTAGTAGTCGGCGTGCCACACGGCGAACAGCAGCGTTCCGAGCGCGAGGCCGAGCCCGATCCCGAGCGCCGGCACGAGGCCCGTGCCTTGTTCGACCACCGGCGCGGGCGCCGGTCGAGCTCTTGAGTGGCTCCGGGG
>JABFRZ010000692.1 GCA_013140785.1 Planctomycetota bacterium
CGCTCGAGGTCCTGGAGCAGACCGGGCGCAGGCTGAGCGACTGGCAGCGCGAGTGGGGTTGGCACGGCGCGGCCACGCCCGCGCGTCCGCTGCGCCTCGTGGGGTTGTCCCTGCCGGAGGCGCTGCATGCCACGCGCATCTCGGCGCGCGTGCGCGCGATGCTGGAGCATGGCTGGGTCGAGGAAGCGCGCGCGATCCGCGACGGGGGCGGCTTCGGACCGACCGCGATCCAGGCCCTGGGCTACCGCGAGGTGCTCGAACTCGCCGACGGGAAGGCCACGCGCGCGGACTGCGAGGAGCGCATCGTGCAGCTCACGCGTCGTTTCGTGCGCCGGCAACGCACATGGTTCCGCTCCTTCGCCGGCATTCGCTGGCTTGACCCCACTCAGCCGACGGCCCGTGCCGAAGCACGGGCCGAACTCGTGCGCGCCGACGAGACTAGCAGCTAGCGGTTCTTGACCCGGAACCTGCTGACGCCCGGCGGAATCTTGGCCTCGGCGTCGGCGCCTTCGGTGAAGCCGCGCCCGAACTCGCCCCAGCCACCCATGACGGTCGCGATGACGGAGTCGATGGGCAAGGGGATGAAGGCGCCGCTCATGCCCAGCGTGACCACACCGATCAGGATCGATTCGGCGCCCATGTAGTACAGCGGATCGGGTGCGAGGCTGTGGGGCGGCCGCCGGTTGGTCTGCGAGGGATCGCCGGGCGAGAATGGGCTCGTGGCGGAGTTGTTGGCGAAGTGGCGCCGGAGCGTGCGGCTGACGTCCTTCTTCTTCGAGTACTGGTAGTCGATGAACTTGCCGTCCAGGTCCGGGCGATAGCCGGTGAAGCGCTTCGCCATGCGCTGCGGCACCGAGTCGATGGCCCAGTGCGAAGCCTGGGGCGAGGGCATCCCGCTCTTGCAGGCGGCGAAGAACGGCACGAGGAGGATGAGGGCGGTGCAGGGCTTCATGGCAGGGGAGGGGGGCGCGCAGGATTCCGCGCAGGGCGGTGATTGCGCCAGAGTCTAGATCCGGGTACCTAGGGGGTCAACGCGGGTCGCGGCGCGGCGGCCGGCCCTTCATCGGTCGGCGGGGGAGCGACCCCGAAGCACGCACGACTCGAAGCTCATGGAACGACGGCAGTTTCGCGCTCCACGTGGCATTCGGGACGTGCTCCCCGAGGAGATCCCGGCTTGGCGACTCCTGGAGGAGACCGCTCGGGGCCTGGCTCACCTGCGGGGTTACCGGGAGATCCGGCCGGCCCTCTTGGAGGAGGTCGAGCTCTTTACCCGCTCGGTGGGTGAGGTAACCGACATCGTCCAGAAGGAGATGTTCACGCTGCAGAAGGGCGAGAGCGCGCTGGCGCTGCGGCCCGAGGGCACGGCCGGCATCGTGCGCGCCTACCTCGAGGCCGGGTACGCGAGCGCGGCTCCGCTGCAGCGCCTGTTCCACATCGGGCCGATGTTCCGCTACGAGCGTCCGCAGAAGGGGCGCGAGCGCATGTTCACGCAGTTCGACGTCGAGGTGCTGGGCAGCCTCGACGCGCGTCTCGACGCCGAGGTGATCTTCCTGGCCGCAGCCTTCTTCGAATCCGTAGCCATCAAGGTCAAGGCTCCCGGCTTCCGCATCGCCAGGGGCGAGCTCGAGGTCCGGATGAACTCGATGGGCGACGGCGACGACCGCAACACCTGGAAGGATGCGGTGCGGAGCTTCCTGGCCCCGACGATGGCCGAACACTGCGAGCTCTGCCGCGCGCGCTTCGAGCGCAACGTTCTGCGCGTTCTCGACTGCAAGAACCCCCGTTGCAAGGAGCTCAACGCAGGCGCGCCAGCAATCCTGGAGTACCTCTCGGCCGAGAACCGCGCGCACTTCGAGCGCGTGCAGGAGTATCTGCGCGTGCTCGGGCTCCCGGTCGTCATCGACTCCTCGATCGTGCGTGGGCTCGACTACTACACCCGCACGGTCTTCGAAGTCCACGCTCCCGCACTCGGCGCACGCAGCGCACTCTGCGGCGGAGGGCGCTACGACCACCTGATTGCCGAATTGGGCGGTCCGGATCTGGGCGCGGTGGGATTCGCCGTAGGGTTCACGAGCACGCTTCTCCTTTTCAACGAGCTCAAGAAGATCGACCCGAAAGAGACCGTCTTCGACGAGGGACCAGCGCTCGTCTTCGTGGTCAGCGCCGGAGAGGGACTCGAAAGCGATGTCTTTCGCCTGGCCGAGGATCTACGCAAGAATGAGATCTCTGCCGTCTACGATGTCGAGCAGCGCTCGCTCAAGGCGCAGATGAAGCTCGCCGGCAAGGGCGGACACCGCTATGCGGTCGTCGTCGGCGGCGACGAGCTCGCGCGCGGTTCGGTGCAGCTCAAGGATCTCGAGGACGGCACGCAGCACGAGCTTGCGCGGGTCGAGCTCGTCGCGCGCCTCCGCGCCGGCGGGGTCTGAGACGTGTCCAGCGGGCCCGTTCCGGCACCGCTCTCCGCGGCCGCCCTGCGCGCGAATCGCCTCGGTGTGCTGGGCGGTTCCTTCGACCCGCCGCACCTCGGGCACCTGCACGCCGCGCGGCGCGCGGCGTGCAGGTGCCCGAGGTGCGGCGGG
>JABFRZ010000588.1 GCA_013140785.1 Planctomycetota bacterium
GCCGGCACAGCGCGGCGCGCTTGTCGGCGAAGCCGGGCGGGTACTTGAGCCCGCGCACCAGGCCCGGGACGGCGTACTTGTCCATGCCGCGCAGCTCCTCGAGGAGCTGCTGGTCCTTCTCGGGCGTGGAGCCCACCAGGTCGTTGCCGCCGATGTCGCCCACGAGCTTCCAGGCGTGGGCCTCGGCGATCGGATCGCCGTCCTTCGCGAAGGGCTTGAGCTTGTCCGGCGCGCCCGACTCGGCCCACCAACCCTGCAGCGCGGCGATGGCCTCCTGGCGTTCCGGGCGCGGCGCCAGCGGCTCGTAGCCGAGGTGCTGACCCGTCACCGCGAAGAACTGCTCGAAGAAGACCTCGCGCACGAGGTCGTCCGCGTGATCGAGCCCGGCCAGCAGGACGGGCATGCCCGCGGTCGAGCCCAGGCGCGCGAGCGCGTAGGCCAGATCGCGGCGCGTCTCGGCGTAGTGGGCGCGCGTCAGCGCGTCCTTGAGCTCGGGCACGGCCTCCTTCGCGCCCAGGTGCGCGAGTGCCAGGGCCGAGTTGCGCACCACGTCCGGATCGGAGTCGCGGAGCTGGGCCGCGAGCGCTGGCTCCAGGGAAGCTGCGTGCACGGCGCCGGCCGCCTGGGCCGCGCTGGCGCGGTCGAGCGGCAGCTTCGAGGCCAGGCCGCGGCCCAGGGCGGCCTCGATCTCGGCATCCTTCCAGAGCACCTTCGTCAGCAGCTCGCGCGCGTGCAGGCGCACGTACAGGCGCTGGTCGTCCAGCGCGGCCACGATCGCCGGGCGTGCCGGCGCACCGATCTTCTCGAGCACCTGCATCGACTGGTTGTAGGTCTTGTTGTCCCACGAGCTCAGCGCCTCGATGAGCGCCGGCACGGCGGAGAGGCCGATCGCGGCCAGCTTGTTGCGCGCCTCGCCGTTGGCCTGCGGCACCGGGAACTGGAACAGCTCGATCAGCCGCTGGATGTCCGCGCGCGTGCCGCCGCTCGGGATATCGACCGCGACCGTGCCGATCTTCGGACGGTTGTAATCGGGCAGGTTGGCGATGCTCGCGGCCTCCGCGGAGATGCCCTCGGGCGTGACCAGCGCCACCTCCGGCTCGCTCACGATCGGCTCGCGCGAGGGCTCGACTCCGCTGAAGGGCAGGCTGCGCGCCTCGAGCGTGCGCGCCATGTCCGGGTGGTGGTCGTCGATCGGGTAGTAGAGCTTGAAGAACAGGCTCGTCTCGACGGTGCCCGCGGCGGTCCCGATCGGAACGCGGTGAACGCGCTCCTGTCCGGCCGGGATCTGCGTGTTGACCGGCAGCTCGAGCCCGTAGGGGCGCTTGTAGGGATCGCGGAAGACCATGCGCGAGCGCGCAACCTCGTTGCCTCCGAGGTCACGCACGACCACCAGCGACTCGAGCGAGCGCTGCTTCAGCTCGGTCGGGAAGTTGTGGCCCGCGCCCTTGTTCTGGATCGTGACGAGCACGTGGTCGCCCGCGAGCTTGGCCTCGTAGCCGTAGGCGCGCTTGACCTGCTCGACGCTGCGGCAGCCAGGGAACACGTGGCTGTGGGTCGTGCGCACGGGTCCGCCCAGCGCGATCGGGCGCTCGCTCTCCTTCATGTGGCAATCCATGCAGACGCGGCCGCTGGCCTTGCCGGTGGGCGCCTTCTCCCACTGGTAGGGCGTGCCGTGATTGCGGTGGCACGAGGCGCAGGCCTCGACCGTGCCGACGTCGGGATGGAAGGCGCCGCGACACTCGGCGCCGCCCGCGAAGCGCGCGTAGTCGTAGTCCGGGCGCCAGTGGCAGGTCATACAGCTGTTGCCTTCCGCGAGCCCGTAGTGGCGGCGCTTCGGGTTCTGTCCGACACCGGTCTCGAAGATCGGGCGCGGCGTGTGGCACACGATGCAGTCCTGGTGCGCGAAGCGCGCGGTCGCGAGGCGCACCTCCTCGTCGGTGAAGGCGCGGCCGTGGGTGGACTGCTCGTGCTCGGCGTAGGCGTCCGGGTGGCAGCGCGCGCAGAAGGCGCTCTCCATCACGTCGTGCTCGCGGCGCGCAGAGCTGGCGACGAGCGCGGGGCTGGCCGTGCTCGCGGAGCTCCCGGATCCCGACCCGTCTTGCGTGGTTGGGCGCGCGGGCTCGAGACAGGAAGGGCCGGTGAGGAACGGAAGAAGCGCGAGTGCGAACGCGTGCGTGAGGGTCGGTTTCATCGCGAGTCGGATCGTAGCGGGGGCGCGCGGGCAGCGCGCCTGCCAGGCTCGGTTCCACAGCGATAGCCGCGAACCCGCCACCGGTTTCAGAGCTCACTCTCGACGAGCGCGTCGCTACCCGTGGAGCAGGCGTAGCGCAAAACTAGTGAGGTGATGCAGGGACCTGCGCGCGCGTGGTGTCTCTAGTATCGGAGCCATTCCAGCGCCCATGCACGAAGCCACCGACTTCCAGCCCGCCGAGCTCGAGCGCCAGCGCGTTTTTCTCCAGCGCCTAGCGCGCCAGCTCGTGCGCGGCGAGGCCGCGGCCGAGGACCTGGTGCAGGAGACCTTCCTGCGCGCGCTCGAGCGTCCGCCGGTCTCGGCCACGGCGCTGCGGGCTTGGCTCGCG
>JABFRZ010000032.1 GCA_013140785.1 Planctomycetota bacterium
GCGGCGGGCTCCCGTTCGAAGCCGCGCTGGCAGCCGTGACGCTCGTGCCCGCCCGCCTGGTCGGCCAGGCGCGCGCCCACCGTGCGCGCGTTGTGACCCGACAGCGCGAACGGCACGCCGAGGTCGTGCAGCCTCTTGGCCGCATCGAGCGGCTGGAAGTAGCTGTCGTTCACGAAGCCGTCGGGGTGGCGACCGCTCGGCGTGAAGGGCGGCAGGACGACCGCGACGCCCGAGCGCGCAAGGAGTTGCGGCTCGCGCCAGGCCTCGATCGCGTGGTCGAGGATCACGCGCGGGATCCCGAACTCCTCCTTGAGGTAGATCGCGGTGCGCACGTCCTGCGTGGCCTTGGCCTGGATCACGAGCGGCAGCTCGCCCCCCAGCACGCGCCGCAGAATCTGATGCTCGGCCGCGCGCGTCGGATCGTCGCCGCCCTCGCCCTGGATGGCGTCGTAGAAGGCGTCGCGGAAGACCCACTCGACGCCCATGCGCGTGGTCGGGCGGCGGTAGTAGAAGCTCTGCGGCTCGACGAAGCGCGGCGCATTGTTGCCGGAGCTCGGCTGGCTCCCGACCGCGCCACGCAGGACGGCCTCGTCCCGCAGCGCTCTAGCCGCGAGCGTGGGTGCGCCGCCGGTCTTGAGCACGACTCCGAAGCCCCCGAGCACGTCGTAATCGGCGGGCGAGGCCAACGCGGTGGTCACGCCGCTCATCAGCTCGCGCTCCCACTCGTGCGAGAAGAGGTCGAGCGCGTCGCTCACCGAGAAGCGCAAGGCGGTCTCGCTCGACTGCTCGACCGAGTAATGCCCGGTGTCGATCTGTACCGAGAGGTCGATCAGCCCAGGCGTGACGGCCGCGCACTCGAGCACCTCTCCCCCGCCGCCACCCTTGCCGACGGCGGCGATCTTCTTCCCGTCCACGCGCACCACGCCGTTCTCGAGCGGGGCGCCGGAAACGGGGTAGACGACGTTGGCGCGGATCGTCCAGCCGTCGGCGGCCGGGGCGAGCACGGCCGGGAGCGCGGCGACGGCGAGGAAGATCAGCATGGCGATCAGTCGTCCGCGGACGCGGACCAGGCGAGTTTCCCGTCCACGTAGACGGCGAGCACGCGGCTCGATAGGTCGAGCGGATCGCCGCTCCACAGGACGAAGTCCGCGTCATGGCCAGGAGCCAGGACTCCGATCGACTCGGCCGCGCCGACCAGGCGCGCGGCGTCCTCGCTGAGCGCCTTCCAGACGGCCTCACGCGGGGCGCCGGAGCGCAGGGCGCGCGCGGCCGACAAGCGCAGCTCGAGCGGGGCGTGCTCCGGCGCGTCGAGCGCAAAGGCCACCGGCACGCCCGCCTCGGCAAGCCCCTTCACGCTCTCCAGCGAGCGGCGCGTCTGCGCGGCCGAATAGGGACCGACGATCACGCCGAGACCGCTCGCCTTCAGCGCGGCGAGCACGTCGGGATCGCCTGCGAGGGGAGCCCCGCGGATGGAGCCCTGGAGCCCTTGCTCGCGCGCGAACTGTGCGGCGCGCAACACTTCGTGGCGGTCCCAGGCATCGATCGTCACCAGCAAGTCGCCGCGCTTGGCGCGGCCGAAGGGGCCCTCGCCGCGCGCAAAGAGCTCCCTCAACGTGGCGAGCGCGCCGGGGTAGCTGGTCGGGGCGCGAGTGCCGCGCGTGCCGCGCGCACTCTCGGGTCCGCCCTCAGCGGGCCCTGGCAGCGCGCTCGCGCCTTCGGCGTTCCCGAACGAGAAACCGCCCTGGGTGGTCGAGCGACCGAGGGCGGTGCCCGTGAGCGACAAGGCGAGCGTCGCTTCGGGTTCCAGCACCCGGCCTCCCGCGGTCTTCACCACGCAGGTGAGCCCGCCGACCAGGTTCGCCGGGCCCGGCGCGATTGCCATCGAGGTGATCCCGGCCGCGAGCGCGCGCTGGAAGTCGCGGCTCGCCGGCTCGAAGGCGTGGACCCCGCGCGCCGCGCCCATCACCGTGCGCGTGTCGTCCTGCAGCTCGTCCGCGGTCCCGCTCTGGGTGCGGCAGGCGATCAGCCCGGCGGTGACGACCCCGTCGTGCCACACGAGCGGCAGCGCGCGATCGACGTCCCGCGCGCTCCCGACCGAGCGGATACGGCCGTCGGACACGACCAGGAGGCCGTCCGGGATGCGCTGGCCGGCGCTCGTCCAGAGTTCCCTGGCGCGGACCTGGAGGACCTCGGCTGGTGCTCCCGAAGCGACTGCCGATTCGTTCGATGGCTGACCCGAATGAGCCCCGATGGACGCTGCAAGTGCGCCAATAGCCAGGAAAGCTGATCCGACATGCGAGCGCCTGGCGAGGCTCATGGCAGCACCACCTGCCCGCGCGAGACGACGAAGCGCAGGAGCGCGCTCGTGTCGAGCGGGTCGCCGTCGAACACCAGGACGTCGCCGGAGCGCCCGGGCGCGAGCGCGCCCAGTTGGTCGGCAGCGTCGAAGACCTGCGCCGGGATCGTCGTGATCGCCGCGAGCGCGGCCTCGCGCTCCATGCCATGCCCGACGGCCAGCGCGGCCAGGAAGCGCAGCTCGCGCGTCTCGTCGCCACCGCCGCTGCCGATCAGGACACGTA
>JABFRZ010000246.1 GCA_013140785.1 Planctomycetota bacterium
CGGCTGGAACGAGCTCGCTCGAAACGCGCATGGCCGCGCTGGAGGCCGAGGTCGCGCGTCTGCGCGAGCTCTACGAAGGCCTGGCCCGCTGAGGAATCGCTCGATGTCCGCGGCGCTGCGTTCCCTCGCGAGTCTCCTCTTGGCGACGCTCCTCGCGAGCGCCTGCTCGGTGCGCCGCCTGGCCGCCGGCGGCCTCGCGGACGCGCTCTCGGGCAGCGCGGCCACCTTCGCGCGCGAGGACGATCCCGAGCTCGTGCGCGAGGCGCTGCCGTTCGTGATGAAGGCGCTCGAAGCCGTGCTGAGCGAGCGTCCCGAGGACGAGGCGCTGCTCGGCGCGGCGAGCTCGGCCTTCGGGCTCTACGCCTACGCCTTCGTGCAGCTCGACGGCGAAGGGCTGGAGAACGCGGACTACGCACGCTCCGAACATCTGAAGGCTCGCGCCCTCGCGCTCTACCTGCGCGCACGCGATTTCGCTCTGCGCGCGCTCGAGCTGCGCCACCCCGGGCTCGCGGCCGGCCTGGGCGCGTGGCCAACCGAGACGGCGGCGGAACTCGCGCGCGACGACGTCGAACTCACCTATCTGGCGGCCGGCACCTGGGGTCTCGCCATTTCGCTCGGCAAGGACGATCCAGCGCTGCTCGCGGACCTCGAGGCCGTGCGCGCGCTCTTGCGTCGGGCGCTGGAGCTCGACGAGCGCCACGCCGAAGGCGCGCTGCACGAGGCCATGATCTCGGTCGAGGCCCTGCCGCTCGCCATGGGCGGCTCGCCCGAGCGCGCGCGCGAGCACTATCGGCGGGCTCTGGAACTTTCCGGCGGACGGCGCGCGAGTCTGCATCTGAAGCTGGCCGAGAACGTGTCCGTCCCCGCTCAGGATCGGGCCGAATTCGAGCGCCTGCTGCAAGCCGCGCTGGCGGTGGAGCTCGACGCCACGCCCGACCTGCGCCTCTCCAATCGCATCGCCCAAGGACGGGCCCGACAACTCCTCGCCACGATCGATGACCTCTTCTTGCCTTCGGAGTAGCCTGCGCCGCGCGAGCGTGGCCCTCGCGCTGACCACCTGCGCGCTCGCCGCCGTCACCTCACCCGCCGCGGCCCAGACGCTGAAGCTGGCGACCCTCGTGCCCGAGGGTTCGCTGTGGGACAAGTCCGAGCGCGAGCTCGGCGCCGCGATCCAGAAGGCCACCGGCGGCCGCGTCAAGTTCCAGATCTACCCGGGCGGCGTGGCCGGCGACGAGCCCGACCTGTTGCGCAAGCTGCGCATCGGCCAGCTCCAGGCCGCGCTGTTCTCGGCTCCGGGCCTGGGCGACATCGATCCGGCCTTCGTCTTGTTCCAGGTGCCGCTCCTGTTCGAGAACGACGCGGAGGTCCTGTTCGTGCTCGAGCGCATGCGCCCCGAGCTCGAGAAGCGCCTGGAATCCAAGGGCTTCGTGCTGCTGCACTGGAGCAACGTCGGCTGGCTGCGCATCTTCGCCTCGAAACCGGTCGCGAGCTTCGACGACTTCAAGCGCCGCAGGCAGTTCGTGTGGGGCAGCGAGGGACGCCTGGCGAGCTGGTACCAAGAGCTCGGGTTGCAGCCCGTGTCGCTGTCGGCGACCGACGTGCTCACGGGCCTGCAGACGGGCCTGATCGAGGCCCTGCCTGTGACCCCGCTCGCGGCGCTCTCGTTGCAGTGGTTCCGTTCGGCTCCGCACATGCTCGACCACCGCTTCGCGCCGCTGCTCGGAGCGCTGGTGGTCTCGAAGGGCGCCTGGAACAAGCTCGAGCCGGCCGACCGCGAGGCCGTCCTCGGGCTCGCGCGCCAGAGCGAGGAGACGCTGTTCGCGGAGATCCCGAAGCGCGAGGAAGAAGCCCTGGCCGAGATGCAGAAGCGCGGCCTCGTGATCGCGAAGGAACCCGCCGGCGACTCTCAGAAGTGGCTGGCGCTCGGGCGCGAGTTCCAGGCGCGCTTCCGCGCCAACACCGTGCCCCCGGAGATCTTCGATCAAGCCGTCAAGCTCCTGGAGGAGCACCGCGCAAGCCGCTAGCCTCGCGGCTCTCCGTCCCGAGGAGTTCTCCCTGAAGCGCGCGTTCGCCCGAATCGAGGACAGCGTCGTCGCGCTGCTGCTCCTGGCCCTCGTGGGCTTGCCGCTCTTCTCGTTCTCCGGGCGGCTCGTGCTCGGCACGTCCTCGGCCGCGGCCATCCCGCTGGCGCAGCACGCATGTCTCTTGCTCGCCTTCGCGGGTGCCTTGGTGGCGGCGCGCGAGAAGAAGCTCCTGCGTCTCGGCGGCGTCGGGCTGCTCGAGCGTGTGCCGATGCTGCGCGCCTTGGTTCCGGCCGCGAACGCCGTGGCCTGCGCCACGACCGGCCTGCTCGCACGCGCCGCGCTGGAGCTGGTGGGGCTCGAGCGCGAGTTCCTGACGCAAGTCGCCGGGCTGTTCCCGCTGTGGCCGCTTCTGCTCGTGCTGCCGCTCGCCTTCCTCGGCATCGGCCTGCGCCTCGCGCTGGGCGACGGAATCTCCAAAGGCGCGCGTGTCGCAGCGCTGCTCGCGTTGGCGCTCGCCGTCGCTCTCGGCGGAGGACCGCTGCTCGGGGCGCCGGCCTGGCCTGCGGTCGCGCTGGTGATCCTCGCGGCCTTCCTCGGCGCGCCGCTCTATGTGCCACTGGCCGGCGCGGCGCTGTTCCTGTTCCTCGCGAGCGGCAGCCCGGGCGACCCTTACCCGGGCGCGGCGGTTCCGACCGAAATGCTGCAGCTCGCGACCTCGCCGTTCCTGCCGGCGATCCCGCTCTTTACCCTGGCGGGGCTGCTCCTGACGGAAGGCGCGGCGCGGCGGCTGCTCGCTGTCTTCCGCGCCTTCTTCGGCTGGCTGCCGGGCGGCACGGCGGTGGTCTGCACGCTCTTGTGCGCCTTCTTCTCGATCTTCACCGGCGGCTCGGGCGTCACGATCCTGGCCCTCGGCGGGCTCTTGTTCCAGACATTGAAGAGCGACGGGTATCGCGAGGACTTCTCGCTCGGGCTCATCACGGGCGCGTCCGCGCTCGGGATCCTGCTGCCGCCCGCGCTGCCCTTGATCTTGTTCGGGATCGCGGCGCAGGTCCCGATCGACGAGCTCTTCCGCGGCGGGATCCTGCCGGGGCTCTTGATGGTCGTACTGGTGACGCTGGCGGGGATGCGCGCGGGCGTGCGCGCGCGCATTCCGCTGACGCCGTTCCGCCTCGGGGCGGCGTTCACGTCGCTGTGGCGCGCGAAGCTCGAGCTCGCGCTGCCGCTGATCACGCTCGGGCTGCTCTTCAGCGGCCGCGCGACCTTGCTCGAGGCCGCGGCGGGCACGGTGCTGTACGCCTTCGTCGTGCAGGTGCTCGTGCAGCGCGAGCTCGCCTGGCGCGCGCTGCCGGGCATCCTGCGCGAGTGCGGCGCGCTGATCGGCGGCGTGCTGATCCTCCTGTGCGCTGCCAAGGGACTGTCGAGCTACTTCGTCGACGCGCAGGTGCCGACGCGGCTGCTCGCGCTCGTGCAGGAGCACGTGGAGTCGCGCTGGGTCTTCCTGCTGGTGCTCAACGGTTTTCTGCTGGTGGTCGGGTGCTTCCTCGACATCTACTCGGCGACCTTCGTGATCGTGCCGCTGCTGCTGGAGCTCGGCCGCGCCTACGGCATCGACCCGGTACACCTCGGCATCCTCTTCATCGCCAACCTGGAGCTCGGCTACCTCACGCCGCCAGTCGGATTGAACCTGTTCCTGGCCTCGTATCGCTTCCAGAAGCCGCTGCTCACCGTCGCGCGCGCGTCCCTACCGATGATGTTGATCCTCGGGCTCGGCGTGCTCTTGATCACCTACGTGCCCTGGCTGACCACCGCGCTCGCGCGCTAGAGAGTGGTCGTCGAAGGATATCCAGTCTGTTCAGCGCTCCACCTCGCCGAAGAAGTGCTACCCGAGGTCCCGATCCGCCAATGGGTGCTTTCCTTCCCTTTTCGCGTCCGCTACCTGCTGGCCTACGACGCCAAGCTGTACAGCGCGGTGCGGCGCATCTTCGTGCGCACGCACCTCGGCTGGCTGGGGGAGTGGGCCGAGAGTAGGGGATCGAACGCCCCACCCCCTCGGGGCAGCGATTCAACTGGCCGCATCATCTCGGTACCCTCGTCGAGAAGCCTGGCGTAGACGACCTCGATCATCTCTGGGCTCTGCTTCGCCGCGTACGCCATCCCGCGCCGCCGCTACTCGACCCGTCGCATGGCCGCAGGGATGTCGGCGGATTCCCGCATCGACCGCAGGAAGTCGTCGATGCTCCTCAGTTCCTCCCTGTCGTTCAGGCTCCCGAGTCCGGCGCGCGCAGCCTCCAGGTTCTCTTTCGTGACGAACAGCGGATCGACGCAGACGCCGGCGAGCCGATCGAGCGGCGCGATAAAGACATAGCCGTCGCACCAGTCCTGCATGCGGAAGTGCTCGTAACCGACGCCGTAGTAGGCACGCTGCTCCTCGAGCGCGCCTGCCGGCGTGTCGACGAGATCGAAACCCTTTGCCGGGTTGCCTATCTCGGCGAACGCCGCGTCGAGGCCGCCTTGGGCCACCTTGACGGACTTGCGATTGCGCGCGGTGACTGGCGCATGCAACAGAATCGTGCAGGCTCGCGCCTGGATCTTCTCGTAGACGATGTTGCCAGCACGCTTCATCCAGCGCAGCATGCGAGAGTTGGTCTCATCGGTCTCGGGCTGACGATAGCGGGTGAACGCGTGGTTCCGACCGCAATAGACCAGCGCCTTCTCTCCTTTCTCGACGATCTCGGACAGGATCACGCTGCCCATGTATTCGTCCGAGGATCCACGATTCCAGACCAGCTTCCAGTCGGCGTCCGTCATGCCCGCTCGCAGATGCGACCAATCGGGTGAGTAGTTGAGGCCGAGGATCCGGAAGCGCGGCGCGCCCTCCGGGAGCGCGTGATTCAACTCCCACGCACGCCGGCAGAGATCGATGTACTCGACGTAACCCCACGTCGTGTTCGCCCGAAAGAAGATGTCGCGCGCTGCGACCTCGTCGTACTTCGGCGCCGTCACGAGCGCGTCGAGCGCCGCCTGATCGTCATGGCGGGCGAATTCGATCGCGAGCAGGTGCACGCCGGCTGCATGTAGCTTGGGTATCAGCGACTGGACGAACTCGACGTCCTGCCGTACCCAATGCCTCTCGCCGACGAAGACTACGTCGTGATCGGCGAACTCACCCACCAGGTAGTCCTGCGGTGGTCTGGCGTGGTCGCGGAGGAAGGCCGCCAAGGGCGAACTCTTCGCCGGCACCGAAGGGCGCTCCTGCGCGCCCGACACGCCGGCGAGGATCACGATCGACGCGACCACGAGCCGCGCCACGCCGAGGTGAGCAGGAGTCATTCTCCTGCGTCGAGCCAGGGCGGCCCCCAGGAAGTCGACGTACCGATTGCGCGACCCGGGCGTGCGCGCGGCGAGCTCCGCCGCCTTGGACCACATCTTCATGTCTTCGAGCGCCGCAGTCGCTCGGCCTCCTCCTCACCCAGCGGCCGGCTGTGCTTGACGCGCAGGCTCTCGCTCCACTCGCGCGCGAAGTCGCGGTCCAGATGGCGGCTTACGAGCGCCGTCACGGTCATGGCGATCAGCGCGCCTAGGCTCGCGAGCGCCATGTCCTTGTGCGCGTCCCACTCGTCGCCCTGCGTCCCGAGGTAGGCCGCGCCGAGCTCACCCCCGAAGGCTTCCGCCACGGCCCACTCGATGAGCTCGTACAGCATCGAGGTGGACATGGTCAGGTCGAGCGGCAGGAAGTAGCCCCAGAAGCCCTTGGCGTCGCCCACGCGCAAGAACATCTCGCGCACCGGATAGGCCAGCAGCAGGCCGTAGCAGAAGTGCACCAGACGGTCGAAGTGGTTGCGCTCCAGGCCGAGCTTCTCCGCGAGCGTCCAACCGAACAGCGCACGGCACCACTCGTCGTAGGGCACCTCCGAATAGGTGTAGTGCGCCCCGAGCTCGTGCAGGCACAGGAACACGAAGATCAGCAGCCACGAGAGCCGCGACAGCGGCATGCGCCGGTGCGCGAGCGCGGCCGCTCCGAGGAACGCGACCACCAGCACGTTCTCCAGCACCCAGTCCGCGCGGTGCCACGGCGCGATGCCGAGCGCGACCGTGAGCGCGGCGAAGAGCACCCCCAGGATAGTGAGGGTGCGCGTGTACGGGATGCGGGCGAGCGCGGCGAGCACGGAGCTCGACGGTAGCATCCGCGCCTCCGGCGACCGAGGGGCTCGCTCCTCGAATCGGCGCGGCTCGGAGGACCCGCGCCTGTTCGTGGTGTCTCTAGTGCCGTGTCTCACGAGTTCGCGGCAGATGTCGAGCCCCGCAGCCGCGCCAGCAAGGCGCGCCGACCACGCGTGTTGATGGAACAACACTCGGAGGATGGCGCCACGCCGCTGGCGCGAGCGAGGGGCCGACATTTGCCGCGAACACGTGAGACACGGCACTTAGGATGGAGGCGAGAACGCCTTCCCAGCCCATGCACTCCCGAGCCCGCGGAGAACCCTCATGCCCGGAGAACAGCGTTCCCCTACTGCCGAGCAGCTGCTCGAGACGCTCGAGGTCCAGCGCGGGCTGATCGAACTCGTCGTCACGCTGTCGGAGGAGCAGCGCACGCTGCTCTACCTGCGTTACTACGAGGACCTGACGCCGACTGCGATCGCGCGGCGTCTGTGGAAGCCTCGGCCTCCGCCGCGCACGAGCCCGCGCCTCAGGCCGGACCCTCGCGCATCGCGCCTCCGGCGCCGGTGAGGGAGCCTGCCGCGGCGCTTCGGGAGGCCACGCCCGCTACCGGAGAGCCGCGGGGGGAGACCCGACGGGCCGACGGGGAGCTCAGTCTCGTGCTCGAGGTCGATCGGGTCCGGGTGCGCGAGCTGGGCTGGGCGCGCGGAGGCGCCAGCGACGAGCAGGGGGTCGAGACGGCGGCGCGAATCGTGAGTCGACGCTGCCGATCGATGGGCCGCACCGTGCGCCTGCACGTCGAGGCCGAGCGCGGCCGGATCGAGGTCGTTGCTGCCCTCGACCTGCGCGACCTCGGACTGTGCGAGTTCCTCGTCGTCGCCGAGGAGGCCTCGCTCGTCGGCCTGGACATCGATCTCGCCGCCGAGAGGCAGAGGCTCGAGCGCTGGCGCGCCGCCAATCCCCTGGCCGAGTCCTTCCGCAGGCTCGAGGGTCCGCTGCAGATCGTGGAGACTCGCTAGCGCGAGGTCGGGCCCGCCGGCGCTACTCGCTGAGCCTCCGCGGCCCGCTGACGTGCGGGTTGCCGCGCTCGAAGAAACGCAGGCGGCGCTCGGCCGCGCGCGAGAGGCGGACGCGCACGCTCCTGCCTACCGCCGCGGGCCCTACCGGCCATGCTGCGCTCCATCTTCCCGCCCGGCACGCGGGTCGCGACTGCAGCTCACGTCGCGGGCGGAGTGGAGAGCGCGCTCGTCGTGCTCGCGCGCGGGCTCCGGGCCCGCGCGGACACCGGCTGTACCCGGCGCGGCCGTCTCGGCTCGAAGGGCGCTCCAGCTCCGCCCGGAATGCGCCGATCTTTCCGCCATCCGGGCCCCACGCAGACAAGAAAAGCAGACAAGAAACGGAGCTGTCCATGATCCTCGATACTGGAATGAAGGTCCTCATCTCCCACCGGCGCCTGTTCGAGGGCGACCAGCCGCGCCTGTTCGTCGGAACGGTGGAGAGCTACGAGGACGGCCTGGCACGCGTCACGGGCTACACCTGGATCCGCGACTACCACCACGGTGGTTTCCACTGCAAGGATGACGTGCGCACGAAGATCATCGCCGTCGCCTCGGGCTCGGTGATCGTCTACCAGCTCGAGTCGAGCCTCGACCTCAGCGCCTTCGAGATCACGACCGAGGGCTCGCAGGTCCTGGCCAAGGACGGCCACGGCTTCCTGATGGACCTCACCGAAGGGGTGCCGCACTCCGCGCCCGCGCTCCCGAGCGTGCGCCGCTGAAGAGCGCGAGGCAGAAGGAAGCGCGGCTCAGACGAGCGGGGCGCCGAGTCCGGCCGTTGAATCGGCCTGCTCCCGAGCCCCTTCGTTCTCCGCGCATGCGCCACTTCCTCGCGATCCCGCACCTGTCCCTCCTCGCGGCGCCGCTCGCGGCCCAGTCCCTCGGGAGCGTGACGCCCATTCCCGGTCGGCTCCGGCGGCGGTCCGGCCCGGCCAGCGGCCGCTGCGCTTCGTGGTCGTGCCTTGGAGCACGTCCCAATAC
>JABFRZ010000441.1 GCA_013140785.1 Planctomycetota bacterium
GCGCGCGCTCGCTCCCGAACCACTCGAGGTGCGCGCCGACCGCGCGGATCTCGAGGACGTGTTCGTGGCGCTGACGCGCGCCAGCGACGCAGGCGCGCGCGCGGTGCCGGAACTGGTGGAGCCGGCGCCGCCTGAGCCAGTGGACACGCTCAGCGCGGCTCCGACTCCGCACGCGCGCGTCCGAATGCGGCTCCTAGCGGGCCTCGCGGCCGTGTTCCTGAAGGAGCTCGTGCACGTGCGCCGCGAGCGCTCGACACTGTTCTTCCTGTTCGTGATCCCGGTGCTGCAGACGATCCTGTTCGGCTACGCCATCCGCACCGAGGTCGAGCACGTGCCCACGGTCGTGTTCGACCTCGACGGGCGCACGCCGGCGCTCGAGCTGAGCGAGGCGCTCGAGAATACGGGCGTGCTCGACGTGACCGAGCGCGTGCACGACCAAGAGAGCTTCGACCAGGCCTTGCGCTCTGCGCGCGCCAAGGTGGGCGTGCGCATCCCGCCGGAGTACTCCGACGACCTGCTGGCCGGGCGCGCGGCCAGCGTGCAGGTCCTGATCGACGGCAGCGACTCGAGCCTGGCCACGCAGGCGTTGCAGGCGACCAAGCTCCTGGCGCTGACGCGCTCGCTCGAGCTGCGTGGAGATGGCCCTTTCGGGTTCGGAACAGGCGCGAGCAGCGCGCCCGAGCTCGCCATCGACGTGCGCCCGCGCCTGCTCTTCAACCCCGACCTCGACAGCGCGCACTTCTTCGTGCCTGGGTTGGTGGGCATCATCCTGCAGCTCGTTACGCTCTTCCTGACGGCCTTCGCCCTGGCGCGCGAGAAGGAAGCGGGCACGCTCGAGCAGCTCTTCGTCACGCCGGTGGGCCGCGGCGGACTGGTGTTCGGCAAGCTCGCGCCCTACGCGCTGCTCGGCGGGATCGAGGCCGTGCTCGTGTTCGCGGTGATGACGTTCGTGTTCGGCGTGCCGATCCGCGGCGAGCTCGGCCTCTTGCTCGCGCTGGCCGGCCTGTTCGTCCTGTGCGGGCTCGCGCTGGGCCTGTTCGTGTCCACCCTGGCGCGCACGCAACTCCAGGCGATGCAGTTCGCGTTCGTCATCATGCTGCCCTCGGTGCTGCTGTCGGGTTTCCTGTTCCCGCGCGCAGAGATGCCGCTCGCGATCAAGGCCCTGAGCTATTGCCTGCCCGTGACCTACTTCGTCGAGATCCTGCGCGGCGTCGTCCTGCGCGGCGCGAGCGCGGCCGATCTCTCGGGCTCGATCGTGGGCCTCTCGGCCTGCGCGGCGATCCTGATCACGCTCAGCCTGCTGCGCTTCAAGAAGCAGCTCGATTGAGGGGAGGGCGATGAACGCGCCGGAGCACGAGCCCGCGCCGTGGTTCCTCGCGCGGCGCCTCTTCCTGGCGGGAATCGCGGTGTGCTACGGGGTCGCGTTCGTGTCGCTGTGGGTGCAGCTCCCCGGACTGTACGGAGCCGAGGGGATCGCGCCCGTGGCCGAGTTCCTGGCTGGGCTCGAGCAGCGCCTGCCGTGGTCCGAGCGCTGGAAGCTGCCGACGCTCTTCTGGTTCGGCGCGAGCGACGCGGCGCTGGGCGGGCTGTGCGCGAGCGGGATCGCGCTCTCCGTGCTCGCCGTGCTCGGACTCCTGCCACGAGTCGCACTGGCAGCGCTGTGGGCGCTGTGCCTCTCGTTCGCAAGCGTTGGCGCGCCGTTCCTGAACTTCCAGTGGGACGCGCTGCTGCTCGAGGCCGGCTTCCTGGCGATCTTCGCGGCGCCGGGCGGGCTGCGCCCTTTCGCGCGCGAACTCGCGCCGCCGTCGCCGGTGCACCTCTGGCTCGTGCGCTGGCTGCTCGTGCGTCTGATGCTGCTCTCGGGCCTCGTGAAGCTGTTGAGCGGCGACGAGTGCTGGTGGGATCTCTCGGCGCTCGACTACCACTACTGGACGCAGCCGCTGCCGCACCGGCTCAGCGTCTACGCGCACCAGATGCCGGCCTGGTTCCGCGAGCTCTCGGTGCTCGTCATGTTCGCGCTCGAGCTGGGCGCGCCGCTGCTCGTCTTCGGCCCGCGGCGTTGCAAGCAGGTTGCGGCCGGCGCGATCGTGCTCCTGATGGCGTTGATCTCGGCCACGGGCAACTACGGCTTCTTCAACCTGCTCACGGTCGTCTTGTGCATCCCGCTGCTCGACGACCGCGCGTGGCGCGTGCTCCTCTGGCGCACGGCACCTCCCGCCCCTCCGAGCACACAGAGCACACCGCGCGCCCCGGGCCGGCGTCGAATCGCGACGCTCGTGTTCGCCTCCGTCGTGGTGCTCCTGACCAGCGTAAGCGCGCTGCTTGGGCTCGGCCTCTCGCTGCCCGCGCCGGTCGAGCGCCTGCACGCCTGGGCGGCTCCGCTCACGAGCTTCAACTCCTACGGCCTCTTCCGCGTGATGACCCGCGCGCGCCCCGAGCTCGTGATCGAGGGCAGCCGCGACGGCGAGACCTGGGCGCCCTACCTCTTTCACCACAAGCCCATCGAGCTCGAGCGCGCGCCGAGCTTCGCTGGCCTGCACTTGCCGCGCCTCGACTGGCAACTGTGGTTCGCGGCGCTCGAGCACGACCGGCCGTACCGCTCGAGTTGGTACCCGCGTTTCCTCGAACGCCTGCTCTCCGGCTCCGCGCCGGTGCTCGCACTGCTGCGCACGAACCCGTTCCCCGGCGCGCCGCCGCGCTTCCTGCGCTCGACCGTCTACTCGTACGAGTTCAGCTCGCCCGCCGAGCGCCGCGCCGGCACCTGGTGGCGCCGCCGCGACCCGCGCCCATTCTTCCCGACGGTGACGCTCGAGGACGGCGAGCTACGGTCGATCTCGATCACGTTGTCCTTGCCGCCGACGTGGAAGTTGACGGTGCCGAGGAACGTCTTCAGGTGCGCGAAGCGCCCGAAGTACGCCCGGATCTTCGCGACGTCGGCCGGCTCGAGCTGGTCGAACCAGTTGTCGCCGCACTGCTCGGGGTGACGAGCTCGTCCGGGCGCGCGGGCGGATCGATCGAGCGCACGTCCTCGCGCGCGAAGTCGTAGCGGCAGAAGATCGGCAGGAGCTCGAGGCCGCTCGTCTTGAAGCGCGTCCTGTAGACCGACGGCGGCGTGGCGCACTCGTTCGCCCAGGCGCTGTCGGTGCGCTGGTAGCGGTGCTGCGACGAGAACGGGACGTAGCCCTTGATGCCGAATGCCTGGAGGACGAGCTCGAGCCCGTCGAGGAACGGCTCCTTCTTCGCGGCCGCCGGCGGGATGCGCCGGCCCTGCTCGTCGAAGAAGTTGATCATGTCGGCGTCGCCGTAGCCGGTGAGCGCGAGCAGGTAGGAGCGCTCGTACTGCTGCACGATCGAGCGCACGAACGCGCCGCCGCCGTTGTCGCTCGCGTCGTTCGAGTCGACGAGCAACCGCTCGCCGAGGTCGACGAGCAGCACCGCGTCCTGGTTGTAGTCGGCGAGCGAGAGCACGCGCATCCGCGGCGAGAGCTGCGTCCACACGCCGTCCTTCAGCACGCGCACCTTGAAGCCCTGCTTGCGCAGCTCGCGCGCGATCCGACCGCCGCCGTGGACGCCGAAATGGTCGGGGAGCAGGAGCTCCTTGTCCTTCAGCTCCGCGAGCGACTACGGGCTCAGGTGATCGGGTGCCCGTGCGAGATCCACAGGTACTTGCAGGCCTTCACGTGCGCCTGCTGCTCCGGCGGGATCTCGTGCGAGGTCGTCCAGCTCCCGAAGTACGCCGAGCCCTTGATCCACGGATCGGTGGCGAGCACGGGGCCGCCGTCGTGGCAGATCAGACACGCGTTGCCGATGGTTTCGAAGCCGAGGTCCACGCTGGAACCATAACCGGGTCGCGTGGCGTTCCGCGAGTCGAACCTCGACTGAAAAGATGCGGCATGTACTTCATGGTTCGTCGGTCGGCCTGGACTTGGGGCCGCCGCCTCCGAGTCGGAGTCGACCCGGCGATCTCGACATCATTCCGCGTGCTGCCCCTCGAACGCAAACGCGCCGACGGCACGCCGCATGGTGCCGCCTCGAATCCGGCCCGACGCGTGATCGAGAGCGAGCCCGGCCTGCTGCTCGTCCAGGACGACCCGTACCGCGACGACCTCCTGGAACTGCCACTGGCGGACATCGCCGAGCGCCGCGCCAACCAGCTCTCGACCATGCCCAGCGGTTTGCTCTCGACCTTCCGCCGCGAGGAGATCCTGGAGCTCCTCGCCTATCTCGAATCGCTGCGGCGCTAGCCCATCGCCTGCGCTCATCGGAGCTGAAGCGGAGCGCCCGGGGGCGCGACTACCCACTCCGCGGCGTCGCGCTACGCCTCTTGGCCGGATCCGGCGCGGCCGCCAGAGATGCATGCTCCGCGAAACGGAGGTGCAGCAATGCGCGTCGAACATGCGGCCACTAGGGGTTGGGAGCGAACGGTGCTGGCCCGGGCCCTTGGGTTCGCGCTCGTGGCGCCGCTCGCGGCGCAGGGGATACGGGTGAGCGGTCCCATGACGCGCGGAGAGGGCTACGACGCGAGCGATGTGCTCGGGTTCCAGCTCTCGCCCGACGGCATGTGGGCAGCGTTCTTCGCGGATCCCGACGGCGACGATCGGATGGAGCTCTTCGGCGTGCCCGTCGACGCCAGCGAGTCGCCGCGCAGGCTCAACGGCCCGTTGGTCGCGGGTGGACACCTCGTGGAGGTGCAGTACTGGGACGGCTTTCCGATCTTCGATGAGCCGTGGCTGGCGATCGGCAGCGGGAATCGCGTGGTCTACCGCGGCGACCAGGACACGGACGGGGTCATCGAGCTCTTCAGCGCACCGATCGACGGCAGCGAGCCTCCGGTGAAGATCGGCGGCCCCAACGCCTCGTTTGACCTCTGCTTGCTCACGCCCGACGGCACCCGCGCGCTGTTCGTCGCCGATCCCGAGGGAGACGACGTGTTCGATCTGTACAGCTCGCCGATCGACGGCAGCGCACCGCCCACGAGGGTCAACGGTCCCCTGGTCCCGGGCGCGAGCTTCGATCCGTCCGAATCGGGCCTGGCCGTGTCGCCGGACAGCACGACGGTCGTCTATCGCGTCGATGCGCTGACGATCGGCGTGTACGAGCTCTTCGCCGCGCCCGTCGCCGGCGGCTCCGCTCCGGTCCGGATCAGTGCGCCGATGGTCGCCGGTGGGGACGTCCAGCCCGGCGGACTCCAGATCAGCCCGGCGGGCGGCCGCG
This sequence comes from Planctomycetota bacterium, assembly GCA_013140785.1. Lineage (GTDB taxonomy): Bacteria > Planctomycetota > UBA1135 > UBA1135 > JABFRZ01. The sequence goes on from JABFRZ010000441.1 coordinate 5,215, forward strand.
TCGTGTACGTGGCGGATGCCGCGAGCGACGAGAGCTACTTCGTCTGGAGCGCCCCGCTCGACGGCAGCGCCGCGCCGGTGCAGCTCGGCAATTCCCTGGGTAGTGGGCATGTAGCTGCGCGCTCCAGAGTCTCGATCACTCCGGACGGGTCGCGCGTTGTGTACCAGCCCTGGCATTCGGGCGTGTACTCGGTCCCGATCACGGGCGGCCCGGCGGTGCTGCTCGGTCAGAGCCAGTGGCCGGACGGAGGCTCGGATACCCGGGCGATGGAGATCTCTCCGGACGGGGCGCGCGTGGTCTGCCTCGCGGACTGGCGAGATGGACTGAACCGAGAGCTCTTCTCGATGCCCATCGACGGCGGGACACCGCCGGTCGTGCTCAACGGGGACATCGTGTTCGGCGGCCAGGTGGAGGAGTTCGTGATCTCGCCCACCGGAGATCGCCTGGTCTACCGGGCCAGCCAGGACACGTACGGCGTCGAAGAGCTCTACAGCGTGCCGCTCGACGGCGGCGCACCCGCGGTGAAGCTCAATGCTCCGCTCCCCGCTTCCGCATCCGTGATCCGCTCGCCGCGCATCACTCCGGACGGAGCGTTCGTCCTCTTCCCCGCGGACGCGAGCGTATCCGGACGTTTCGAGCTGTGGAGGGTCCCGATCGGCGGCGGTGTCGTTCCCCAGCGCCTGAACGGCGCCATGGTGTACGGAGGCGACGTTTGCGAGGAACTCCTCTGGACCGACGTGCGCCACGGCTACGACGTGACGCCCGACGGGATGCGGGTCGTCTACCGCGCCGACCAGAGGATCGACGAGACGCTCGCGCTGTGGAGCGTTCCCAGCGACCGCAGCACCCCGCCGCGAGAGCTGAGCGGAGAGCTCGAGCCCGGTCCGGTGCTCGGCGACGTGATGCACTTCGCCTGGGCCGACGGGCGTTGCCTCCTGTACTCCGCCGACCAGGAAGTGGATGGACGGTTCGAGGTGTACTCCGCCGAGCTCGACGCCGCGTCCACCCGGATCCCCGTCCGCCGTCTCGGCGAGGGTCTGACCTTCTCGCCGAGCCCGGATGGAGCGCAGGTGGCTTTCACGCCACCGCGACACTGCATCTTCTACCCCCCATCCTGCTGGTCCGTGGCACCGATGATGTGCTCCCCCGTCGACGGGAGCGCGCCCGCCTGGAACGTGAGTCTCGGCTTGCTCGGGTACCCGACCGGCTTCGCATTCGATCCGAGCTCCTCTCGACTCGTCTTCGCCTTCGAGGTGGAGCACGAGGGCTTCAGGGCAAGGGGGCTGTTCTCGGCCGGCATGGACGATCACGTCGTCACGAGCCTCACCGAGCCGAGCGGCATGCTCGAGTACACGGAGATCGGGGAGCCCGTGCTCGCTCCCGCTGGCAGCCGGGTAATCTTCTCCCAGCAAGACTGGGTTCCCCAGGGGGGGTCGGGCCTCTGGTGCGCTCTCCTCGATCGCAGCCAGCCGCCCATGCCGCTGATCTACGACACGGCAGCGGGTTTCCGCGCCTACCAGGTCACCGCCACCTCCGTCGTCGTCGTGTTCGTCGCGGACCTGGAGCTGGCCGGCACCTTCGAGCTGTTCCGCGTTCCGCTCGACGGCTCCGGGCCGCCCGTGCGTCTCGGTCCGCCGCTGCCGGGCCATGCGGACGTCGATCCCGCCTTCCTCCTCGCTCCCGACGGCGAGCGAGTCTTCTACCTCGCCGATCTCTCCGCCGACGGAGCGCTCGAGCTGTGGACCGTGCCGCTCGATCCGTTCCGGGGCAGCGAGGTCGTTCGCCTCAGCGCGAAGCCCGTCCCTGGTGGGAGCGTTGCACCGGGGGTCTTCTCGACCGAGAACGGTGCGTCCGGATACCACCCGCAGTTCGCGCTCGCACCCGACGGCACCCGGGTCGTGTACCGCGCCGATCAGGACATCGACGGGGTGTTCGAGCTGTACAGCGCGCGCAGCGACGGGCAGGGCACGCCCGTGAAGCTGAACGCGCCGCTCGGTCCGGGCGAGAGCGTGCCGCCCTTCGGCTTCGTGGTCCACCCCGGTGGCGAAAGCGTGCTGTTCGTCGCGCCGGATCCGGCCGGCGCGCTGCGCCCCTTCACGGTCCCGATCGGCGGCGGCGAGCCCCCGCTTCCTCTGGGAGGCGCGTTCGTCGAGGGCGGTGGCTTGTGGCTCGCGCCCTCCATGGGAGCGGCGCTCTCGTTCGCGCTGACGCCTGATGCGACGCGGGTCGTGTACCTCGCCGACCAGCGCAGGGACGAGACGTTCGAGCTGTTCGTCGCGCCTCTCGACGGCAGCCTGTCCGGTCGCGCCTTGAACTCTCCGCTCGCGCCGGGCGGGAACGTGGGCTCGACCACGGGGAGTCGCTCCTTCGCGATCAGTCCCGACGGCACCCGGGTGGCGTACCTGGCCGATCAGGACGTCGACGAGGTGTTCGAGCTGTTCGTCAGCTACCTCCATCTCGAACGGCGGCCCCTGCGACCGGGCCGACTGTAGGCGGGACCGCTCACCCCACGCAGGATCGGGTGCCGGGCGGCGCCCTGGGCGATCACGCCGCGCGTGCTCTGAACGCCGTGTTGCCCGTGATGGTCGACCCAGCACGTGCTGGCCGAAACCGCCCAGCCACTCGCCGTGCTCGGGCCCGTTCCAGTCCCAGCTCCAGTGCCGGTACGGGCTCTTCGAATCGGCCTCGTAGGCGAAGGCGTGCGTGGCCGTTCGGATCGCGATCAAGGGCTTTCCGGATTCGACGTAGGCGGCGAAGCGCGCCATGTCCGCGCACGCCCACGCGATCAGGAGGGAGCGTAGGAACTCCAAGCGCATGACGGCCGGGGCCAACGGCACAGTGGGTAAGCCGGTCGGAGGCTGCCGAGGCGAGTTGAGAGGGGGCCTGGCCCTCGGCGGAGGGCTTCTTGGAGGGAGCCCCGGGTTTCTCGGGGGTGCGAGACGCCGGATCGGCGTCGACGAAGGGCCCTGCCGGGCACCTCGGGGCCGGTAGGGGAG
>JABFRZ010000328.1 GCA_013140785.1 Planctomycetota bacterium
ATCGTGCCGCGCGCGCGCGCAGCACGATCGCGACCGCCGCGCGCTGCGCGCTGTCCGGGAGGGCGGGCCCGGACGGGCTCGTCAGCGTCGCGAGGCGCCGGGCCAGCTGCGCGGGGTCCATGGAGGCCGAGTGTGAGCTGCGCGCACTTAAACCGAAACCCCCGCGACTTGCGCGAATCCATGGGATGACGGATGCATGCCATGACCTCCACGTCCTCCACCCGGGCCCCGGCGCTCGGCGCGCGCGAATTCGGCGACGGGGATCTCCCCGCCCTGCTCCAGCGCTCGACCGAGCCGGTGGTGGTCGAGAGCTACTTCGCCGGGTGGGACAGGCCCTGGCGCGGACTCTCGAGCGCGGCCTGGCAAGAGCTCCAACTCGAGCTTGGCGAGCGTGTCAACGGCGCGGTAGTCGAGACCGGCGCGAACCGCGAGCTGGCGGCGCGCTACGGCCTCGAGATCATCCCCGCGGTGCTGGTGTTCTCTGGGGGCGAGGTCGTGGCGCGTTTCTCTGGGAACGTGCGCGTCGAGCAGGTGCTGGCAGCGGTGAAGGCCGCGCTGCACAAGGCCCGTGAGCTCGAGTCCGACCGGCGCGAGCTCGAGGCCGCGAGCGAGGACCGTGGTGCACTCGCCCCGCTGCGCTCCGCGCTGCGCCGCCGCACCAGTGCGCCGTCCGAGCACGCCCTCGCCCGCGCCGGTTGAGCACGTTTCCTCGAAGCCCGTGATGTGGCGCGGCCCCCGCGCGAATCATGGGGCATGCCCTACCCGAACCGGAATCCGCTCGCCCCTCTCCTCGTCCTTCTCCTCGTGCAGCCGTGGCAAGCCCTCTCGGCAACCCATGCCCAGGACGTCGTGCGCCTCGACACGGGTCTCGTGCGCGGCGTCCAGCTCGATCCCGAATCCAGCCTGCGCGGGTATCGCGGGATCCCGTACGCGGCGGCGCCGATCGGCGAGCTGCGCTGGCGGCCGCCACAGCCGATGCAACCCTGGGAAGGCGTGCGGCCTGCGACGGAGTTCGGGAAGGTCTGCCCGCAGAGTCCCCTGATCGCATACCTGAGCGGCGAAGCGCTGCCCGAGACGAGCGAAGACTGCCTCTTCCTCAACGTCTTGACCTGCGCCGTGGGTGACGAGGAGCGGCTCCCGGTGCTCGTCTGGATCCATGGCGGCGGCTTCGTCGGAGGCTGGAATCAGGCGACGTGCGATGGGACCGCGCTGGCCGAGCGCGGCGTCGTGTTCGTCTCGTTCAACTATCGCCTCGGCCCGCTGGGCTTCTTCGCGCACCCCTTGCTGTCGAAGGAGTCGCCCGAGGGCGTCTCGGGCAACTATGGATTGCTCGATCAACTCGCGGTCTTGCGCTGGGTGCAGCGCAACATCGCGGCCTTCGGGGGCGACCCCGACCGCGTCACGATCCAAGGGGAATCGGCGGGAGCCACGAGCGTGCTGGCGCTGTGTGCTTCTCCGCTGTCGAAGGGGCTGTTCCAGCGCGCGATCGCGCAGAGCACCTGGGTCACCGAGAAGAACTTCGCGCGCCTCTCCGACGCGTCGCGCCAAAGCCCCGGCGCGGAGGAGCAGGGCGCGGAGCTGGCGGCGCTGCTGCTCGGCGACGCGCGGGAGGCCGAGCACGAGCCGAGCCTGGCCGCGCTACGCGCGCTCGGAGCCGACGACCTCTGGCGCACGCTCGGATGGAGCTTCCAGCCGGTGATCGCCATCGATGGTTGGCTCCTCGAGGATCACCCCGAGCAGGTCTTCGCCCGCGGCCAGCAGCAAGCCGTAGCGCTGATCGCCGGCACCACCGCCGACGAGGGCACGGTGTTCCTCGATCAGTTCGGATGGCGAACGATGGACGCGTTCCGGCGTGGACTCGAAGAGCTCTACGGACCGCGGGCGGAAGACGTCCTGCGCTCCTACCCGGTCAGCGGCGAGGCCGACGTCGAGGAGCAACTCGCGCGTTGGATCACGGACGCCTGGTTCGTCCGCGGGACGCGCGCGATGTTGCGCGGGATGGCGCGGGTCTCCGCGCCGGCCTGGCAGTACGAGTTCGACCGGCCGAGCCGGACCCTCCCTGCCCTGGGCGCTCACCATGCCGTGGAGGTGCCCTATGTCTTCGGGACGTTGAGCGGAGGCACGGCCCGAGATCACGAGCTCTCGAACACGATGCTGGATGCCTGGGTGCAGTTCGCCAGGAGCGGGAACCCGAACGCCGCGGGGCTGCCCTCCTGGCCGCGCTTCGAGCTCGCTAGCGAGAAGTACCTGATCCTCGGCGAACAATCGTCGAGCGGGTCTCGCTTGCACGCGCGCGGCTGCGATGCCGTGGACGGAATCGTCACGGAGTCGCTCGCCGGGGAGAGCGCGCCGCAAGGCGAGAAGTAGAGGGCAGGCGCTACAGGCGAGCGCCCTCGAGCCCCCGAGCTCGGGGTCCGACGATCACGTCGTGCGGCCGGAGGAGCGTGTCGATCGGCGGGCCAACGACCTGGTTCGTTCGGGTGCTGACCATGTAGAGGCCCGGCGTGCCCCACGCGAAGCCGCTCGGCAGGAAGACGGCTCGGCGGGCTGGGTCGTGCGCGATCACGTCGACCGTGTCGTTGAGCAGAACGACGATTTCGAGGCCCGGATCGGGGGCGTTGGGGACCCTGAAGTGCTTCAGGTGCGTCGAGGCGAGGAGGTCGGTGTGGAAGACGTAGTAGCCCTCTTCCGGCGACGTCATCACGAAACCGCCCATGTCCGAGCCACCGACTTCCTCGGTCAGCGCGAAGCCGAGCGAGGCAAGCTGATCCACGTCCACCCTCTCGATCCCGCCGCGCGCGTCGAGGAAGCTCTCGGTGGTGCTGACGAAGAGCGTGCGCGTGCCGGAGACGAGCTGCATCTTGAAGCGCGGCGGCGCGCCCTGCAGCGCGATGCCCTGAATGCCCGGCGCGAGCGGATCGACGTCGATCAGCGCCTGCTGCACGAGATCGACGACTGCCAGCACGCCCCGGGCGCCACCGGGCACCTCGGCGCCATCCTCGACCCGCACCTGGACGAACAGCCGCGAGCCGTCGCGCTCCATCGTGCCGAGCGCGATCGGCGCACCCCCGCCGACGGGGCTGAGATCGACGACGTCGTGGCTCGCGCCGGTCGCGAGGTCGAGCTCGAGCAGGAACGGAGCGTGGCGGCGAGTGACGTACGCGAGCGGCGGGAACAGCAGCGCGGGCGGCACGTGGACGTCCTGCGGTTCGCTACCCGGCCCGAGGTCGTAGTCCTGGACCTGCCCGCCCGCGATCGCGACGCGGCGGATCGTGCCTGCGCCCGCGTTCACGGCGAAGAGGCTCCGCCCGAAGCGGCGCAACAGCCGGCCGCCGTCGGTGTGGGCCAGCAAGCTCGCGCTCCAAGGCGGTCCGCCGCGCACCCCGACCACCGCACCGGCGAGCGAGTCGTCGGTCGTCAGGGCCCACAGGCGACTGCTCGCATCGACGGGACCGGCGCTCTGCACCTGCGTGCCGACGAGGAGCGCCGGAAGGAGGAGGGGAACGATGGCGAGGACGAACATCGGGATTCCTCGTTGGAAGACTCGGTAGCAGCAGCGTCAGTAACGTTGATCGCGAACAGCGCACCCTCGCGAGCCGCCCGCCGATTGTACTTCGCGAACTCGTCGTCACGGTCGAGCCCGCGATCCGCCGACACGGATCCTCTAGCGGATGAGGCCGTACTCGCGCAGGAAGAAGTCGGGGAGGGGTGAGCGCGGCTCCCGTGGCGCACCGTTCTCCCGGACCGTGTCGAAGCGCTGAGGACGTCCGATCGAGAGCAGGAAGCGATCGAGGGTCTCGGCACAGAGAGCGCGCGCGGGCTTCGTCCGGAACTGGAAGACCGCGCACATGGACAGGACGTGGGCCGAAAGCAGGTCCTCGGGCTCCAGGCTCGCGAGCAGGATGCGCGCGGCGAGGTCGAAGTCCTTGTCCTTGGCGAGCGCACCGGCTAGCACGAGCGCGCGCGTGCGCTGGAGCCACTCGGGAACTCCCGCTCCGGCGGCTGGCTCGCTCCGCGAGAGCTCGAGCAGCTTCGGGAGCTCCTTGGCGCTCGGCGCCTTGCCCTTCTTCTTCCCCCCTTCCGCGCGTTCGGGCAGCGGCAGGAGCCCGAAAGCCGCGCGCAGGCTCGCGCACATCGAGTCGTCGAAGGGCTCGATGGGCGCGTAGACGCTCGGATCCGCCGCCCCGCTCTGGGTGGTGAAGATCTGGGCTCGCCCGCAGGTCTGCAGGAACCGATCGAGGGTGGCCGCGCACATGAACCGCGCGAAGGGTTCGTCCGCGATCCCGGGCGGGATCGCGAGCACGTGGGCGAGCAGGAAGTCGTCCGCCGACTGGCCGTGCTGGAGCAGCATCGCGGCGTGGCTCCAGTCCTGCGTGTCGGCCAGCATCCCGGCCTCGAGGATCGCCATCACGCGGTCGCGGCGTACCTTCTGCCGGCGCGAGAACTCGTCGCCGGTCGCCTCGTTCCACAGCTCGTCGTTCTGGTCCTTCTGGTCGCTCTCGTAGAGCTCCCTCAGCTCGATGCTGATCTCCTTCTGGGTGGTCTTGGAGCCCTTCTGGCCGAGCGCCGGCCCGCCCGAGAGCGCCAGCGCACAGACGGCGAGCGCGATCGATCGGGCGAGCGGGCCGAGGTCGAGCGGCGACATTCCTGCTCCTCTTTCTCCGGGGTCTGGCGCGCGGGTGCAAGCCGCATTCCACCGACGCTCCACCCTCGGATCCGAGCACGCCCTCGCCCGCGCAGGTTGAGGACTACGTCGTCGGGCGTAGCGCGCCAACCCTGGTTGGCGAGTAGAAGTGGAGGGACGATGAAGCGCCTCCTCTCGCCTTCCTGGGTCCTAGTCCTGGCCGTCATGGCGTCCGGATGCGCCGCGGCCACAACCCCCGCGGCCACAACCCCCAAGGACGCGTCGCTCACCGCCATCACGACCGAGACACTCGAACCCTATTCGTGCGGCGGCATCACGCGCATGCACACCCTCGGCGGCGTGTTTCTCGCCAGCCAGCCCTCGGCCGCCGACTTCGAGCAAGCCAAGGTCGGCGGCGTGAAGACCGTGATCAACTTGCGGCTCGATTCGGAGCAGTCCGGCTTCGACGAGCGTGCCACGGTCACCGGGCTCGGGCTCGCCTACGTGCACCTGCCCTGGAACGGGGCCGAGCAGCTCACCGACGAGGTCTTCACGCGCGCGCGCGAGCTGCTGAGCACGGCCGAGCGCCCGCTCCTCGTGCACTGCGCCTCCGCCAACCGCGTCGGCGCGCTGTGGATCCCCTGGCGCGTGCTCGACGGCGGCCGCTCGCTGGAGGAGGCCGTGGCCGAGGCCAAGACGATCGGGCTCAAGACCGGGGACTACGAAGCCAAGGCGCGCGACTACGTGGCGAGGAACGCACGTCGCTGAGCTGGCGCTAGCAGGTTTGCTCGCGTCAAGGCGTCTCGAAGCTCCTGTTACCGGCGGGGAGAGTCAGCCTAGGCTGCTCGTCGAGGCTCGCCCCTTGGCGTGCGCTGGCCCCCCGGAGCGAGTCTGTCTTTCCATTGACCCGGCGAAAGCCGGTACAGTCCGTCCCTGGAGGATCGAACATGTCCCGTCCGTCCTTGCTCGCGCTCGCGTTTTTGTTCGCCCTGCTAGGAGCTGCCTGTGAGGGATCCTCGAGGGGAGGTGGTGGCGAAGCCAGCGCGATCGAGGTCGATGCGTTGCGTCACGAGCTGTTTGCCGCGCACGTCCAACCCCTGCCCGACCCCCGGCCCGTGTCGGACGAGCTGTTTCTGCTGGGCCAGGCGCTGTTCTTCGACAAGATCCTGTCGGGTAACCAGGACATCTCGTGCGCCACCTGTCACCTGCCGCAGTTTTCCACCGGCGACGGCCGCACGCTGTCCGACGGGGTGCACGGCATCGGACTCGGACCGAACCGCGGCGGAGGAGAGATGATCCCGCGCAACAGTCCGCCGCTCTTCGCGCTCCACCTGAAGCGCGAGCTCTTCTGGGATGGACGCGTGCAGGGCGCCGGGGACGTCGTTTCCGTCCCGCCGGCTGTGACGCTCACCGAAGCGATGCGCGCGACGTTCTCGCCGGGTCTCCAGGTGCTCGCGTCCCAGGCCATGCTGCCGGCCGTTTCGCGCGAGGAGATGCGTGGCATGCAGGGCGAGAACCCGCTCGGCGATCTCGGTGATGGCTACAACTCACCAGGCGGCCGGCCCGACGTCACCACGCACGTGTGGGAGCAGCTGACGGAGCGCCTGCTCGATCTGCCCGGTTACATCGCGCTCCTCTCTGCTGCCTATCCCGGCGTCGCGCTGCAGGATTTCACCTTCGCGCACGCTGGGAACGCCATCGCCGCCTTCGAGACGCGCGCGTTCGCTCGCACGGACAGCGCGTTCGAGCGCTTTGTGCGCGGCGACGACGCGGCGCTCACCCGCGCTCAGGTGAGGGGCGCGCTCGTGTTCTTCGGCATGGGTTGCGCCAACTGTCATTCGGGTTCGCTCTTGTCGGACCAGGACCATCACAACATCGGTCTGCCCCAGATCGGACCCGGGGTCAGCAGTAACCTCTTCGCCTTCGGACCGATCCCCGGCTGGGACACGGGTCGCGAGAACGCCACGGGGTTCGTCCAGGACCGCTTCAAGTTCCGTACGCCGAGCCTGCTCAACGTGGCCCTGACTGGCCCCTACGGTCATGCCGGACAGTTCGCGGAGCTCCGCGACTTCGTTGCTCATTACAAGGACGTCGTTCTCAGCAACCAGCAGTACGACATCCAATCGAACGTCTCGGACCCAGAGCTGGTGACGATGCTCACGCCCAATTCCAGTCAGGTGCTGGCGACGCTCGATCCCCGCCTGCCGTCCGTGAACGACATCGACGTCGATGCGGTCGTGGAGTTTCTCCACGCGCTCACGGCCCGGGATGCGTCCGATCTGTCGGACATCGTGCCGGCCTCGGTGCCCAGCGGCCTACCGATCTTCTGACCCCGAGACCGTCAGCTTCTCCGAGCGCGGCCCCTTCGACGATTCGGAAAGACACGTCCCGTCAGCGCGCCTCGAGCACCCGCAGCCGGGCCTGCACGGCGCGGTTCCCGGGCGCGAGTTCGAGCGCGCGCCGGTAGCTCGCGATGGCGCGCTCGGGATCGCCGGCGGTTTCGCTCGCGGCGCCGAGACCCCGCCACGCGAGCTCCATGTCCGGCGCGAGCGCGACGCTGCGCTCGAAGGCCTGGGCGGCCAGGGCGGGTTGCCCGCTGCGCTCGTACGCCAGGCCGAGGTTCAGGTGCCCCTCGATCTTCCAGGGCGCGCGCTCGACGAACCAGGTGAGATCGCTCACCGCCTCGCTCAGGCGTCCGAGGTTGAGGAGGATCGTGCCGCGGTGCAGCCGGTACATCGGCACCAGGAGTCCCTTCGCCTCGGCCGAGCTCACGGCGCGCTCGGACCACGCGAGCGCCTGCCCCAGGTGCTCGGCGCGCCGCGCCGTGTCGTTCGCGGCCGCCTGGTTGTAGGTCATGGCCAGGTTGGTCATGAGGCGCGGGCTGTCGCTCGCGGCGATGCCGTGCTCGAACAGCGCGATGGGGTCGGCCCAGAGCGCGGAGGCTCGCCACGTGGCGACTCCGAAGAATACGACCAGGGCCGCGCCGCCGACCACCGCCGCGCGCTGCAGCATGGCGCCGCGCTGCGAGACGCGCAGGGCGAGCCCGCCGAGACCGAGCGCGAGCGGCATGCAGGCGAGGTAGCTGTAGCGATCAGCGACGAGCTGCGCCCCGGTCTGCAGCACGCCGAGCGTGGGGGCGATCAGGATCGCGTAGCTCACCCAGACCGTCAGCGCTCCAGGCACGCGCTTCTTGTAGCGCAGCAAGAGCACGCTGAGCGCGATGACCGCGACGACGGAGAAGAGGAAGCGCGGCTCGGCGACATGGATCTCGGCGGGCAGGTCGTACATCGGCGAGAGGTCGCTCGGGAGCAGCATCTTGCGCGCGTAGAAGGCGAGTCCATAGCACGCCTGCCACGCGCGCTCGACCAAGGAGTGCTCGCTCAGCGTGCGCAGATCTCCGGCCGCCTTGGCCCACATCGTGACGCGCGCGCACAGGTACGCGAGCGCGAAGAACGGGACCTTCTCGGCAACCAGCACGAGCAGCGCCCGTGCCGTGCCGCCGCGCGCGAGCGGCGCGGCCCGCATTCGCTCCAGGCGCCCGAGCGGCCAGACGTCGAGCACGAGCAAGGCGACCGGGAGCAC
>JABFRZ010000426.1 GCA_013140785.1 Planctomycetota bacterium
TGGCCCGCCCGCCCACCGCGGCGGAACCGCGGCGGGCGGGCGGGCCAAGCATGTACAGCTTCATCATGGTCATCCTCCTCAGTTGTATGGACGTACGGCTGTCTCGGCGGTTTTCACGAGCAGCCGTCCGCCCTCGTCACGGCGCTGGCAGGTCAAGCGCACGAAGATCACTTCCCCCTCACAGGAGAACGAGAGCCCCGCCTCGTCGATCAGGCCATTGCCGTTGTCGTCTGCCAGGTTCGCGAGCTCGCCCTCGAGCAGCTCGGCCACCCCGCTCGCCAGCACGATGCGGCGCTCTTCGGGCGCTCCGAGGTTCTCGATCTGCACCACGCGGCGCTCGTCCACGAGACCGTCACCGTCGTTGTCCAGGCCGTCGTCGAGCTCCTCGCTCTCGAGCTCGGCCAGAAGGTTCACGCTCGTCCAATGGGCCGCGCCGCCTTCGAAGCTGGGATTGGTGTCGAAGGTCACCGCGTCGTTCTCCGCCGGATACATGGGAGTGTTGCCGGTGCCGTTGGCGAACTCGAGCGCGTGCGTGAGGCGCTCGAGGGCGCGGTGCGTGCCGGTCGAGAGCGCGTGCTCGGCGCTGCCCTCGTCGAAGGCGTCGGAAGCGCGCGAGGAGACCTGGGCCACGGCCATGAACATCACCACCAGGAAGCTCACCGCGATGAGCGCTTCGACCAGCGTGAAGCCGGCGCGAGCCTGCTTGTCTTGGAGGGTGGTTATCACGGCGTCAGCACCAGGTCGAGCTCGTAAGAGCGGTTTCCACCGGCGCCGGTCCACTCGACGATCACGCGCACCGGCAAGAGTTGGTAGCCGATGGTCACGTCGTCGATCGCGTCGCCGTCGAGGTTGAGGTCGCGCCCCGCGAGCATCCCGAGGCGCGCGTCCACCACGTCCTCACGCAGGGCTTGGGCCGGGGCGATCAGATCGACGGCCGGGAACACGATCCGTCCCACGCGTCCGTCGGCGTCGCCTTGGCGCGCCGTCAGTCCGCGCACGTCGAAGGCCGAGCCCGGGCCCGTGCCCGGGACCAGATCGTTGGCCGGGTTCGCGTCGTACTGGCGGAAGATGCTGGTGAAGGCCGTGACCTGCATGCGCGCCCCCAGGGCACGCGCGGCTTCGTCGGCCAGGGCGCTCTCCTCGGTCACGCGCGAGAGGCGCAGCGAGGACAGGACCGCCCCCGACAGGCCACCCATGGCCACGAGCAGGAGCAGCGCCAGGATCGTGACCTCGATCAGGGAAAAGGCTTCCCTGCCGGAACGCGCCAAGAGCGCACGGATGTAGAGCTTCTTCCCCACTGGCTTCGACCCTCCCCAGGGCCGCGAGCTGTATCGAGCGGCCGCGCTCGGCGAATGGAGCCCGAGTCGTGAAAGCGCGCGTGAACGTACAGGACGGGCCAGCCCTCGGACGGGGCGGTGGAAAAGGACGCGGGCATTCGAAAGACTCTTCCTCCGTCCCCCTCTGGAGAGCTCCATGCGCATCGCCTTCGCCGTCCTGGTCTTCCCGTTCGTGTTCGCCGCCTGCGCCCTGCCCTCGCTCGACGTGCAGCCGCGCTACGGCCGGCCCGAGATCACGGGCTCGGCCGGCTTCACGTCGGGTGGCGTGGGCGGTTCCGCCGATCTGGAGCAGGCCGGCCTGCAGGAGGACGAGGCCATTTCTGCGCGCGTCGATCTCGACTTGGGCTGGCCGCGCCTGGTCGGCCTGGCGCAGGCGCCGCGCTTCGAGGGCTCCGGCACGCTGGACGTGACCGTCAGCGACGGCACGAACACGATCACCACCGGGGCCGCCGTGGATTCCTTGGTCGAGCTCGGGATCTACGACTTGGCGCTGGTGTGGGATTTCTTCCCTGGCGACACCATCGAGCTCGCCGTCGGCTTCGGCGCGGCCCTGCTGGACGCGGACCTGCGTTTCACGGAGGTCGGCACGGGCACCACGGTGGAGAGCCAGCAGCAGCTCCCCGTGCCGCTGTTGGCGGCCGCGGCTTCTGTTTGGCTCGGCCCGCTCGAGGTCGCCGCCTTCGCGGGCGGCATGGACTACACCTACGACGACGACAGCGTGAGCTACCTGGACCTCGACGTCTACGCACGCTGGAAGCTGTTCGGCGGCGAAGAGCTCTTGCGGACCTCGCTCTTGGCGGGCTACCGGCTGACCTCGCTCGAGCTCGAGTACGACGACGGCAGCTCGGCGATCGACACGGACCTCGAGATCCAGGGGCCGTACGTCGGCCTCGAGGTCTCGCTCTAGCGCTCGAGGAGCACCACTGGCCGCTGTGCTAACCCGGCTTCTGCAGCGCGAGATTGGCGCGGAAGACGCACTCGAGCACGTCGCGCTTCTGGGTGTGGCGCGGGTCCGAGGACGCCAGGCCCTGCACCGTGCGATAGATCGAGGCCAGGCCATCGTCCACGTGCGCGAGGCCTGAAACGTAGGCCAGGGCCGCGCGCGCCTCCCGCAGCGAGCGCTCGAGCTTGTGCTCACGACGCTGGAGCACGTCCAGGCTGCGCAGCTCTTCGCTGGAAGCCTCCGGGCCCGTCGAGTGGCTCGGCGACTCGAGCGCCGTCTGGGCCAGTGCCTGA
>JABFRZ010000483.1 GCA_013140785.1 Planctomycetota bacterium
GGCCCGCGGCGGCTGCGCAGGTAGTGCCGCGTGGATTCGCGCAGGCGCTCGATCAGGAGCTCGATCTCGGCCTCCTTGCCGACGCGCGAGAGATCGTCCTTGTTGGCCTGGCACCAGGAGCACTTCATTTCGTCGAGGTGGAACAGGATGAAGAGCTTGGCGTCGGCCTCCAGCGTCCCGGCCACCAGGCGCGCGATCCAGTGGCGCGCCGGACAGGAGATGCGCTTCTCGCGCCACAGCGCGCGCACGTCGAGGTCGAACAGGCGCTCGTCGCCCTCCTCGGCCGCGCCCAGGTAGCGCAGCAGGTCGTTGCCGGATTCCTCGATGGCCGCCAGCTGGCGCAAGCGCTTCAGGCAGCGGAACTTGATGCCGGCGACCGCCGTCTCGTCGCGCAGCTCGAAGCGCTTCCAGGCGTCGCGGTTGCGCCACTGGCCCGAGAACAGCGCCTCGATCACGCACAGGCGCAGGAACTCGCGCTCGTTCCAGGTTTCCTCGACCCACGCCCGGAGGATCTCGGCGTAGAGTTCTTGCGCGCGCGCCGACAGCTCGCGCCCGCGCACGATCGCGCTGGGCGTCTCGGTGTCGCACGCCAGGAGCTCGATTGGCTGCGGGCCCTCCTCCCCCTCGCGCAGCTGCAGCGTGCGCGTCTTGCGCCGGCGCAGGCTGTCGATCGTGCGGTTCTTGCAGATGCCGAAGAGGTACTGCTCGAAGGTGAAGACCGGGTCGAACTCGCCGATCCCGCGCACGGCACCCAGCAGGGTCTCCTGCACCACGTCCTCGGCCGCCTGGTGATCGCCGGTGCGCCGCTGCGCATAGGCCAGCAGGCGCCCACAGAAGGCGCGCTCGACGCGCAGCCACTCGTCGTCCTCGCGGGCCTGCAAGCGCGCGATGTCGGGCACCCAGTCGCTCATTCGCTCCGCAACGCTACGCGTCCAGGGCCAGGGCCGCCAGCAGGACGAAGGCAGAGACCGCGCCGATCAGCGCCATCAGTCCCAGGAACAGGAGCAGGCGCACGACCCCCCCGAGCAGCACCGGAAGGCCGCGCACGGTGCGGTCGAAGGCGTGCGCGCTGCGACGGCCGAAGACCATCACCGGGCCGGTCACGAGCGCGCCCATGATCTCCGCTCCGACCACGAGCGACTGCACCACGCTGCCCAGGAATCCGCCCTCGGCACGCGGAGGTACGGGCACCGTTTCGAGCGCCGAGGCAAGCGCGGTGGAGGCAGGCGCCAGAGCCGCCTCGGCCTCGCGCGCGCGTCGCAACTCCGCCCGCCAGGGCGCATCCAGGGCGGACAGCGCCGCGCTGGAAACCACGCCTTCCTCTGCTCCCGACTCCTCGAGCGAGTGGATCACGAGGACCTCGGAACCGTCGTCGCCCACGCCCAACGAAGGAGCCGCCGGAGCGTCGGGAGCATTCCCGCGCGCGCTGGCGACCTCCGCGACCACGCCGTCCCACACCCCGCGCGCCACCCCGACCGCGCCGCGCGCGAGCTCGGCCGCGGCGCCGCGCAGCTCCTCCTTGGCGGCACTCGCGCCAGTACTCGGAACGGCACTCGGATTGGCGCGCGCCGCCGCGGCGGAGCGCGGTGTCTCGGGCCACGCACCGAGTCGGCCCGCCTCCGGGGGCCGAGCGGCCGACGCCGACTCGTTCCAGGAGAGGCGCACCGAGTCGCCCTGGCGCGCGGTCTGCCCGAGCTCCGAGAGCAGCTCGTGCACCGAGGCGTAGCGCTGCGCCGGATCGAGGCGCAGGCAGCGCTCGACCACCGGCCGCAGCGTGCTCGGGAAGCCGCTCGGGAACTCGGGCGGCCGATCGTCCTCGCGCACGACGAACGCGCCGCCCGCGTCGGTCCCGTACGGCAGTCGGAAGCTCAAGCTCTCGAACAGGATCACGCCCAGCGAATAGAGATCGGCGCGGTGGTCGGCGCGGTTGCGCAACATCTCGGGCGCCATGTAGTGCGGCGTGCCGCGCCCGAACGAGAGCGTCGCGCGCCCCTCGACCAGGAGCTTCGCGAGGCCGTAGTCGCCCACGCGCGCCACGTCGCCGTTCAGGAACACGTTGCTCGGCTTGAGGTCGAAGTGCGCCAGGCGCCGGTCGTGCAGCGCCAGCACGCCGCGCGCGACCTGCACGAAGAAGCGCAGCGCGCTGTCGCGCTCGAGGTCGGCGCGCTTCAGACGCCGCGCGAGCGTGTCCTCGCCCGCGTAGCCCATGATCAGGTACGGGACGCCCTGGACCACGCCCATGTCCTCGATCGTCACGAGGTTGGGGTGGTCGATGGCGGCGAACAGGCGCACCTGCTCGAGCTCGCGCTCGACCGCTTCGCGCTGCACCGAGTCGTCGATGCGCAGGAACTTGATCGCGAAGGCCTTGCCGATGGAGCTCTTGCGAGCTTTGTAGACCTCGCCGAAGGCCCCGCCGCCGAGGTGGTTCTGGACCTCGTACCCAGGAATGAAGTCGGGCCGCCTGAAGGCGGCGTAGAAGCTTTCCCAGTCGATCATCGCCAGGCCGTGGGCAGCGGGTCGCGCGCGCCCGGCGTCGGACCGCGCGCGACCCGCTGCCCACGGCCTGGCGA
>JABFRZ010000098.1 GCA_013140785.1 Planctomycetota bacterium
GCCGCGCCGGCATTGCTCCCGACGACGCCGTTGTTGTACTCCGACCCGACCACCGCGAAGTCGCCGGAGACGCCGACCGAGTTCCCGAACTCGTCGCCGCCGGCGCCGTCGCTCGCCAGCAGGCGTGCGCTCTGCTCCCAGCGCCCGTTCCGCCGCTCGAAGACGTGCGCCGCGCCAGGCCGACCCGTGCTGGCGGCGAACGCGCCCACGATGAGAGCTGGGCCATCGATCGCGCAGGACTTCCCGAAGAAGTCGAGGGGCTGTGTGTTGAGCCCCTTCAGCTCCTGGAGCTCGCACTGAGCGCGCAGGGGCACGGTGAGGACGAGGAGCGAGAACGAGAGAGCGGCGAGGGTACGCATGGCGTTGGCGGCGGTGGCTGGAAGGAACTTCTGGGCCGGTCGGCCCGGAGGCGAGTGGGGAAACGTATCCCAAGCGTGCCCGCGCGGTCGGCGCGTCCGGCATGATTGCGGCGCATGCTCCGCAAGCGCGCCCTCGTCGCGATCTGGATCGCCGCGCTCGCCGCGTGTCGCGCTGTCCAGGAACGTTCTTCATCCGCTGCGCCCGCGGACCGGCCCTACGTGCTCGTGCTCGGCAGCGCGCAGGACGGCGGGCTGCCGCAGCTCGGATGCGAGGACGCGCCCTGCGCGGCTGCGCGCGTCGAGCCGGCGCGACGCAGGCTGGTCACCTCGCTGCTCTTGTGCGACCCGCGCAGCGGGAAGCGCTGGCTGTTCGATTGCACGCCGGACATCGGCGCACAGCTCGAGCGCGCGCGCGGCCATCCCGCGACGCGCACGACCGAGGGACCGCGCCCGCCGCTCTTCGATGGGCTGTTCCTGACGCACGCGCACGCCGGACACTACGGCGGGCTGCTCGCGCTCGGGCGCGAGGCCTACGCGGCGCGCGAGCTCGCGACGTGGGTCACGCCACGCTTCGCGCGCTTCCTCGCCGGGAACGGGCCGTGGAGCCTCCTGGTCGAGGAGCGGCGCCTCGTCCTGCACGAACTCGCCGGTCTCGAAGAAGGCGACGGTCTCGACCTAGACGACGTCGGCAAGCGCGTCGAGCTCGCCCCCGATCTCTTCGTCGTGCCCTTCCTCGTCCCCCACCGCGACGAGTTCTCCGACACCGTCGGCTTCGAGATCCACGGGCCGGAGCGGACGCTCGTCTACCTGCCGGACATCGACAAGTGGGAGGCGTGGGACGCATTCGGGAACGCACCCACCCCGCGGCGCATCGAGGCCCTGCTCGCGCGCTGCGACGTCGCGCTGCTCGACGGCTGCTTCTTCGCCGACGGCGAGATCCCCGGCCGCAGCATGGCGGACATCCCGCATCCCTTCATCCGCGAGTCGATCGAGCGCTTCTCCTCGCTCCCCTCCCCCGAACGCGCCAAGGTCTTCTTCACGCACCTGAACCACACGAACCCGGCAGCGGACGAGCGTGGCTTGGCCGCCCGTCAGGTGCGCGCCTGCGGCCTGCAAGTGCTCGACGAGGGACGGCTATTCGGGCTCTGATCTGAAGGAGGGGCCGCACGCCACCCGCCGCCTCGAGCGCGGGCCGTGCTCAGCGCCGGATTCGCATCGCTTTGTAGACTCAGGCCTTGGAAGCATCGCCTCCCCCATGCCCACCTCCCAGGTCCAGACCGCAGGCCTCGGCTTCCGCGTCCGCGCCGTCTTCGCTGTCCCGGGGATTGGACGAGCGCGTCGCGGGTTTGCGTCGTTCGCGCTCGGGCTGGTGACAGCACTCGCGAGCTGCGCGAGTCCTTCGACGCGCGCTGAGGAGTTGCCGCGCGCACTGCGCGAGGTTCCGCCCGATCTCGCGGCGGCCGAGGCGTGCTGGAAGGCGGCGCCCGATGACATCGATGCGCTCGTGTGGTACGGGCGGCGGCTCGCGTACGAGGGGCGGCTCGACGAGGCGCTGGCCGTTTTTGGAGCGGGCCTGAAGCAGCATCCGGGCGAGCCCGAGCTCCTGCGGCATCGCGGGCATCGCTATCTCTCGCTGCGCAGATTCGAGGAAGCGCGCCGCGATCTCGAGCGCGCGGCGGCGGCCATCGAGGGCACGCCCGAGCGCGTCGAGCTCGACGGCGCGCCCAACGACTTCGGCGTGCCGCGCAGCACGCTGCACACGAACGTCTGGTACCACCTCGGGCTCGCCTACCATTGCCTGCGGCGCGACGCGGAGGCGGCGCGGGCGTTCGCGCAGTGCCTGGCGCTGGCGACCAACGACGACTATCGCGTGGCGGCGGCGTATTGGCGTGCGCTGGCGCTGTTCCACCTCGGGCGCGGGGACGAGGCGCGCGCGCTGGCCGGGCTCTACGCGACGCGTGAGTTGGAGCTGATGGAGTCGTTCGACTATGCGGCGCTGCTGGCGCTCTTCGCGGGCGCGAGCGAGCGCGCGCGTGAAGAGCTCGGCACGGAGGCACCGCTCTCGGCCGCGACGCTCGGCTACGGCGTGGCGATGGCCGAGCGCCTGGACGGCAACGACGACGCGGCGCGCGCGCGGCTGATGGCGCTGGTCTCGGCCGGACCGTCGAGCGCTTTCGGGCGCATCGCGGCCGAGGTCGAGCTC
>JABFRZ010000214.1 GCA_013140785.1 Planctomycetota bacterium
TCGCGGGGGTTCGAGCTCGATCGCCCGGAGGTACAGGGGCTCTTCGCGCGCGCGTCCGAGCCGTCCCGCGAAGTACCCCGTGGCGCCGCCGATCAGGAGCAGGGCCGCCGCGGCCGCGACGCGGCGCCACGCCGGCTGGCCCGCGAGGCGCGGCTCGAGCTCCTCGAAGGACGTGCGCGACGAGAGTTCGGCGTCAGGATCGAGCGCGGTCAGCGCGTGGACCGAGCGGTAGTCCTCCGCCAGGGCGGCCAGAGCCGGATCGGCGGCCAGCTCGCGCTCGAGCTCTGCGCACTCGCTCTCCGTGAGCCAGCCTTGCGCGCGGGCGTGCAGCCGGTCGAGGATCGTCTTCTCGTTCATGTTCAGAGTTGCGTGGCGTGATCGCGGTAGGCCTTGAGCTTCTCGGCCAGGAGCTGGGTGGCGCGCGCGATGCGTGTTTCGACGGTCTTGAGCGGTGCGCCCTGGGTCTCGGCCACCTCGGCGCAGGTCAGGCCCTCGTAGCGGAACAGCACGAAGGCCGTGCGCGTGGGTTCGGGCAGCTCCTCGAGCGCGGCACGTACACGCGTCACGAGGAAGCCTACGGTCTCCGCGTGCTCGTGGGCCGAGAGCGCGTCACCGTTGGTGGCCGGCGCGGCCGACTCGGAGTTCCATTCGTCTCTCGCGAGCGGCGCGAGGGCGGCGCGGCGCGTCACGCGCTCGCTCTGGTTCAGGAACAGACGGTAGGCCGTGCGCCGCAGGAAGCCGCCGGCGCTCCCGCGACCCTCGAAGAGCCCGCGCTTGCGCCACACCGTCATGAAGGTCTCCTGCAAGAGGTCCTCCGCGTCGGAAGGGTTGCGCGTCAGGCGCAGGAGGAAGCGGAAGAGCGGGTCGCGCTGCTCCAGGAACAACGCGTGGAACTGCGGACGTTCGAGGGCTTTCACGGCGGCGTGTGGACTTCGAGCAGACAGCGCGAGCCCGCGGAGCACCTGGTGGAATCCAGGGGAAACAGAGCTCAAACGCCTGCGCGTTCCGCCGCCGAGCCCCGCTCAGGGCCGGCGCCGTGCGAGCGTGTACCAGGCGAAGAGGTCGTTCTCGACATCGTCCCACTGCAATGCCCAGCCTAGCTCCATGGCCTGCTCTCGGTCGTCCACGTCGAAGGCCAGCAGCTCGAACCCGGCCGCCGCGAACTCCTCGCGCGTGAAGGGCGACTCGCCGTAGGCCCACGGGATGTAGCGCTCCGTGCGCTTGGCCGGGCAGAGGTTGTAGAGCGCGAGGATGCCGCCCGGCTTCAGGACGCGCGCGACCGCCGGCAAGAACTCCTCCGGCGGCACTCCGAGATCGATGCGCATGGACGCGGCGACCTCCTGCGCCGGCCGCACGTAGCCCCGCTTCAGCGTGTTCTTCGAGAGGAATAGGTCGTAGCCGCCGCCGACCTCGCTCTCTGCGCGTTCTTCCGCCGGCCATCGTCCGTGCACCAGCTTCAGCCGGCCGCTCGGCTCGCCCGGCGCGGCGTTCGCGATCACACCTTGGTCCTCGGGGCGGTAGAAGGCGTGCAGCAGAGGATCGACGTCCACGCCCACGACGTCGCAGCCGAGGCTCGCGAGCAGGCGCAGGTGTCCGATGCCGCCGTAGCCGAAGTCGAGGATACGCTTCCCCGAGAGCACGTCCGCGCGCGCCTCGCCCGCGGCGCGGCCGATCAGCTCGAGCATGCGCGCGTAGGCGAGCGGCGAGCCGCTGCGCGTCAGGTAGTAGAAGTCCTCGCCGTAGGAGGTTGCCTGGTACTTCGAGCGGGCCTCGGCGGGCAGCGCGGCGTGCTCGGCCGGCGACAGGGCCTCGCGCGTCTTCGCATCCACGTAGACCACCCGCTCCGAGATCGTGGGCAGCGCGCTCGTGGCGGCGAGGAACCTCCTCGCGCCGCTCGTTTCGATCAGCGCGCGCAGGCGCTCGGCCTCGCCGCGCAGGACCTCGACCTCGCGCGCGGGCGTCGCGGCGTCCTGTAGCGGTGCGGCGACGGGGGGAGGGACGACGGGGCCGGAGAGCATTAGCGCCAGGGCGAGCATGGGGCCACTATGACGGCGCGTCGGCGCCGTGGAAGGCGCGAAACGATGCGCGAACAAGCTCACCGGAGGCGAACACGGCGAGCTCACTCGCGCGGGCGGATGACGAGCTCCTTCCAGCCCGTCGCGGGATCGAGCTCGCGCGCGAAGCGCACGCCCTCGAGCTCGCCCAGCACGACCTCGGCCGTCGTGTGGATCGGGCAGCCCTCGAGCAGGTGCCCGCCGAGCACGCGACCCTCACCGTCGGCCAGCGCGACGTGCAGGTGCGGCCCCTCCGGCGAGAGCGTGCCGACCAGTGCCACGATCTCGAGCGGGCCCGCGCGCTCGAGCAGCGCTTCGCCGCCCGCCCGGCGCAGCCTGGCGCGAGCGAGGCTGCCCACGCAGCTCACGATGCAGGCCGCGGCGAGGCGGCGCGCGCGCGTCTCGTGCTCCAACGCGAGACGCAGGTCCGCGCCGGGGAGCAGACGGATGGCGTGGGTTCGCATGGCCCTCGGGCAGGGTAGCAGGTCGTGCCGGCGGTCCGAGG
>JABFRZ010000452.1 GCA_013140785.1 Planctomycetota bacterium
GTCCACGCCCTGTCCCGCGCCGAGCCAGCGGAGCTCGGGGCGCGCTGCGCGCGCCTGAACTCTGCCCGCCCGGACGCGCCACACCTCGCCGTCGGGCCGGGGCGGCTCGAGCTCGCCTGGCTATAGGAACGCCACGTTGGACGTGCCCGCCACGCGTCCCGCGCTGTCGTAGAGCACGAGCTGCGCCGCCAACTGGCCCTCGAGTCCGCCGGGGTTGGTGTAGTCGAGCTCTAGGCCCCCGTTCGCGCGCAGCCGGAAGAGTTCCGGGCCCGCCAGCGTCGCCAGGCCGAAGAGGTGCGGCGCGACGCCGAGGAAGAGCGGCAGGCCCGCGACGAGGTGCACGCGCTCGGGCGCCTGGGCGCCCGCTGCTCTGAACAGCAGCACGCGCGCGAGGCCGCTGGCCGGGCCGTGCTCGAGGCGCAGCGTGAACGGACCCGGCCCACTCGCCCCTGGACCGGACAAGGCGAGTGCCGGCCGCCGCGGCGCGAGTTCGAAGCGCTCGGGCGGATCCACGAAGTCCGAGGTCGTGTAGGTCAGCACCGCGTCGCTCAGCGGCTGAAAGGCGCGCAACTGCGCCGGACCCGTGCCTGCGTCAAGGCTGAGATTGGCGAGGCTGCGAAAGGGCTGGCCCTCGACCAGGATCGGCGACTCGGCGGGCGCACCCAGCACGCGCCGGATGCGGTTCGCGCCCGAGGCGAAGTTGTTCTCCACCAGGTAGAGCGCGCCCAAGCGCCGATCGAAGGCGAGTCGCGCCGCACCCTCGAAACCGCCGGCGATGAACTGTGCGTCCGCGAGGCCCAACACGTTTCCCCCGGCGAGTTGCGCGGCCGACCAGCGGTAGATC
Source organism: Planctomycetota bacterium (assembly GCA_013140785.1). Lineage (GTDB taxonomy): Bacteria > Planctomycetota > UBA1135 > UBA1135 > JABFRZ01. The sequence continues at coordinate 845 of JABFRZ010000452.1, forward strand.
TTGGTGGCCCTCGGCGGCGGTGGCAAGAACGCGGCTGAGATCGCGTAGTACAGGCCAGCCGCGCCGTCGAAGACGAGCGGACCCGAGGCGCCACGCACGCGCGCGACCAAGCGCAGCTGGTTCGTGGCGAGGTCGAGTCGCCAGATCTCGTTGCCGCACAGGAAGCCGCAAGTCGCGGCGCTCACGAACAGCGCGGTGTCGTCGAACTGGGCCGCGTCGTAGTTGAACGGCAGCGTGGCGAGCAGGTCGGGGTCCGTGTGCTGCCCCACGAAGAAGCGGTGGATCTTGCCCGTGCTGCTCTCGCCCACGTAGAGCTCGTCCTCGTCCGGATCGGCAAGGATGAAGCTCGGGAAAGCCCAGGTGTCGATGGCGCCGAGGTGCTGCAGCAGACTCCCGTCGCGTGCGTACTGGAACACGTCCAGCCCGTCGAAGACCACGAACTCGCCATTGGCGAGCGTGGTCGTGGCCCCGAAGGTGGGGGCGCCCGGGAAAGGCGCCTGCGCCAGGGAAAACCCGGGTGCGGGCGCGTCCTGGATTGCCGGGAAGAGCGCCAGCGCGGGGGCTGACAGGCAGGGGGCAGAGGGCGCGGCCACGAGCAGGGCCGCACGGAAGAGCGAATGCATGAAGGACTCCTTGGATTCGATGCCTCGTCGAATGCCAGGGCGCACGGGAGCCCGTCCCACGCGTTCTAGAGCGTGGCGACCTAGTCCTCGTCCGGAACCCGGCGATAACGCGAGCGCGTCGGGTCTCCTGACTCATCTCCATGGGGCACTGCCTCTAGCCTTCCCGGACCCGCGACGAGTCCAGTGGCCGGAGCGTTCTCCCGGTCGAACCGGAGGCAGCGCCTGGCGAATCACAGTGGCGGGACCGTGCAGGATTGCGCACCTGCTTCCCCGCGCACGCTCGCGAACGAATTGTCAGCGCGGAGTCTAGGCTTCCGGCCGCGAGCGTGCGACCGGGATCCGGCTCAGCGGACCCCGCTGGGTTGCTTGGACTGCGGTGGCTGAGCGCGCGGAGGCGGCTCCGGCACCGCCTTCGAGCGCGCCTTCCGGCGCGGCGCCGCGCCCAGGATCCGATCGACGTCTTGCGTTGCCTCCGCGGCCAGCACGACCGGCCGCCGGATCCCGAGGGTCGTATACAGGCGCTCGGAGTACGTCCCGGCCACGTACTTTCCGAGCATGCGCTCCGGCGCGAGCTGACACACCAAGACCACCAGCACCACGTGCAGGAAGAGCCCCGTGGCGGCGCCAGCGCACGCGCCCGCGAAGCGATTGGCGAAGTCGAGCTTCATTGCCTCGAGCATGCGCTGCCCAGCCATCCCGAGCAGCGCGCAGGCGAGCAGCGTGGTGAGGAACAGCGTGCCCCAGGCGAGGCCGTGGGCCGAGCGCGGCTCGAGCTCGGAGAACAGTGCCATCAGACGCTGCGCCAGCGGCGCGCCAGCCGCGCGCGCGACCAAGACGGACACGGCCACGCCTACCAGGCGAATCACCTGCCACCAAAGTCCGCGGTAGAGCCCGAGCAGGAGCAAGACGGCGATCAGTCCGAGACCGATCAGATCAAGGGGGGCCGTCCAGGTGGGGGAGGCGTGCGACGCGGGGTCTTGCATGGTGGCGGGAGCGTTCCTTGGAACCGGGTGCGGGCCGCCAGCTTGCGAAATCGGCCCCCCGAAATCGACCGTAGTACCTGACGGCCTCTCAGAGGGTCGTG
>JABFRZ010000391.1 GCA_013140785.1 Planctomycetota bacterium
AGCACGATCACGATGCGCGTGAAACTCGTGACCGTGATCACGAGCGCCGGCAGCACCGAGAGGATCGTCAGGAGCAGCGCGATCTCGAGCGCGGCCGAGAGCTTGACGCCGTCGCTCGACTCGTCCGAAAAGAGCGGCGCGACGGCCGAGAGCGCGCCCGCGGCGGGGCTCGCGGCCGGAGTCGCATCCGGAGCCGTGACCTGGCCGGCGGCGAGGCCGCCGAGCACGGCCAGCGCCATGAGGACGAGTAGGGCGAGACGAACCGTCCTCACGCGAGCAGGCCCTCCTTGGTGCCGAGCGGCCCGCGCGCGGGCAGGGCGGGCCGCAGAACGAGCTCGTCCGCGAGCGCGGCGGAGAAGGGCAAGCCGGAGGAGGAAGAGGGCGCCTTGCTCGCGGGGCGTGAATCGGGCGTGACGTCACGCATGACGTCGGGCGTGACGTCGAGCTCGGCGATCGCACGCACCTCTTTCTCCCCGAGCCCGAGCAAGAAACTGCGCTCGTAGCAGCGCACAACCACGAGTTTCTGCTTGCCCGAGAGGGGTAGCACGTCGAGAACCTGGAGCGAGCGCTTGGCCGCGCGCACCCTCAGCCGCCCGGCCAGGAAGCGCCGGAACAACCAGGCGCCGGCCAGCAGCGCGAGGATCGTCCCCGTGCACACGACGAGGTAGCGCGTCAGGTCGGGGCCGGTGGCCCGACCGACCTCGGGGACGAGGACGGTGGCGAATCGCATGGGGGAGACGCCCTAGGGGACCTGGGCGTCGCGCCCTGCATCGACGCAAACCCCGGAAACCTCGATACCCGGATTGTTTTTCTGACTCTTCTTTCCCGGGTCGGAAAACCTGCCCAGCGGATGCAGCCGAGCGGCCGACTTGACGGCGCACTTGACGGCGCGACGAAAGCGTGCCGAGGCCGTCAGGGGTTCGTCCGGGCCGGCCGATGAAGTTCCGCTTGGAGTCCGGCCCCAGGGCAGCTGGCCCTCCTCGAATCCCCAGCCCTACTTGCCAGCCCTACGTGAAGAGGCGCCCCCATGAACCCGCCGGACGACAAGCGACGTGAACGCGAAGAGCGCGCGAGCGAGATCGAGCACGTGCGTGAGCTGCTCGCCCGCACCGTTCGTTTCCTGACGCGCTGCAGTGAGGATCCGAAGTCGGCCCTGTCGTCCGACGACCCGCGCGAGCTGATCCGCGGGCTCCAATCCCTGGGCGTCGCGCCAGAGGTCGCCGCCGCCACGGGACCGCGGCCCATCGGGACCGAGGACGGCGCGGATGTCGAGAGCGATGTCGAGGCTCCGACTCCGATCGTGCTCCGCCGCCGGCGCTCGGCCTGACGGCATCACCCATTCACTTGGGCCCGCGCAGGATCTCGCGTCCTGGGAAGAGCGCCGCCAGCTCGGCCTCGGGAATGAACGTCGCGAAGACGAAGTAGTCGTCCCCGAGCTGTACCGCGCGAATGTCGAGCGGGTGCTCGTCGTGTTTGCGAGCTCGAACGCCCTGGACCAGCTTGGGGGTCCACACCAACCGGTTCGCGAAATCGAACGCGGCCACGCGCCGTTCGACGAGGTAGGACCGAGGAGCGTCGCGCTCATGGGCGACCACGCCGCGCTCGGCCAACGGCAAGCGCGCGATGTACGCGTCGTTCAAGCCGCGCCGATCGACCGTCGTCCAGCGCGTGTAATACGGCACCGCGCCGGCGCCGCCGACGCACACGACGAGGTCCTTCGGCAGCTGGCCGCGCTCGATCGACGCGCGTAGGAAGCGGCCCTCCTCCATGCGCCTCTCGCAGTACGCGCGCACGCCCGCGATCGGCGAGATGCCCTTCACCGCACCGCCCTGCCAGCCGTAGCCGCGCCAGGTGAGTCCGAGGAAGGCGAGCAAGGCGGCACCGGCCACGGCTCCGAGCACGCGGCGCAGTGGCAAGCTGGAAGCCCGCGAGACGAGCACGCTCGCACCCTCGACCACGAGCCAGGTGAAGTGCGGCAGCACGACCACCAGGAAGCGGAACTCGAAACGGTCGCCGCCCACCGACGCGACGTAACCGAGGTAGGCCGCGAGCATCGCGGCGAGCAGCGCGGCCTCGCGCCGTCGTTGCCCGAGGAAGGCGAGCAGCGCGAGTGGCACGAAGGCGAGCACGTGGTACTCGCGCTCGTACAGCCCGAGGTACGTGAGCCCGTGGTCGATCCACGTGCCTGGGACCTTGGCGCGGAAGGTGTTCGGGAGCCAGTCGCCGTAGTACGAATGCCGCCACAGGAGGTGCGCGGCGACCGGCAGCGCGTAGGCCAAACCGAAGGCGAAGAGCACGCGCCATCCAGCGTGGCCGCGCAGGGTCTCGAACAACAGGCAGAGCCCCGCCAGACCGGCGAAGAGCGCGCCCTCGGGCCGCGTCAGCGTGGCCAACGCGAACAGGAGCGCCGCGACCCAGCGCGCGCGCGCGGGTTCGCGCCGCTCGCCGAGGAAACGCCAGGTGGCGCTCCACACCAACAGCGTGAAGAACATGGTCTCGAGCCCGCTCGTGCTCCAGGCCGCGAAGCTGCCGTGCGCGCCGAGGCCGA
>JABFRZ010000288.1 GCA_013140785.1 Planctomycetota bacterium
GACGAGGCCAACGCCGCCTACGTCCGCGCGCTGCTGCTCTCGCCCCGCGAGGTCGATCTCTTCCGCCTGCGTCACCCGCGTCTCGTCGCGCTCCAGCGCGAGCTCGCGGGCCGCCATGGCGAAGCGGCCGGGCGCGAGCTCCTGCTCGTGTACGCCTGGCTCGCCGGCGTGCTCACCATCCCGCCCGAGAACGGCTGGCTCGACCCGCACCTCTCGCGCTTGCACCTGGCGGCCGCCGCGCGTCCGAGCTCGCCGCCCGAGCAGCGCGCGCGCCGCTTCACGCTGCTCTTCTATCTCGACCGCTCGCGCGCGCCCGGCCACTGCGACGAGGCCGAGCGCGAGGAGATGCAGGCCCTCGATCCGGAGCTCTTCGCGCGCGTCGTGCGGCGCATCCAGGCGCGCGAGACGCACGGGGCAGCGCAGACGAGGGTCGCTGGCTGGTGAGGTGCGCGGATGCGGCTCTTGCGGTCGCGCGTCCTGTCTTCCTACCCTCGCGCGTTCACGATGGCCGGCTGGAAGGACAACCTCGGGAAGACCGAGCACAAGCGCCGGCGGCGCCAGCGCCATCGCGTCGCGAAGAACAAGCCGCCGGCCGGCTCGAGCCCGGGCACGCTGGTCTTGCCGGAGGGCGGCTCCGCGCCGCGCATCCGCGCGACGCGCTACACGGCCGAGAGCCACGAGGTGCGCGAGATCCGCGACGCACAGGAGCTCGCGAACTTCTGCCGGCCCGACGGGTTCCTGTGGATCGACGTGCAGGGGCTCGGCGACCGTTCCACGCTCGAGTGGATCGGCAAGAACTTCGGGCTGCACCCGCTGGTGCTGGCCGACATCGTTCACGTGCCGCAGCGGCCGAAGTGCGAGGCCTACGCGGAGGAGACCTTCCTGGTGACGCGGCGCCTGCGTTGGAAGGGTGACGCGCACGACCCCGTGGACGAGCGCCAGGTGAGCTTGGTGCTGGGCAAGCGCCACGTGCTGAGCTTCCAGGAGGGCGCGGACGACGTGCTCGACCCGGTGCGCGCGCGCTTGGAGCAGGGCACGGGCAAGCTGCGCGGCTCGGGGCCGGACTACCTCGTGTATGCGCTGCTCGACGCCATCGTCGACGAGTACCTGCCGATCCTGGACAAGCTGGGGCTGCGCCTGGAGGAGCTGGAGGAGCGCGTGGTCGAGCAGCCGACGCGCGCGCTGCTGCGCGAGCTCGCCGCGCTGCGCCACGACCTGATCGCGATCCGCCGCGACGTGTGGCCGCAACGCGAGGCGCTGCATGCGCTCCTGCGCGGCGACGTGGGCGGCATCGGCGAGCCGGTCAAGATCTACCTGCGCGACGTGCACGACCACTGCGTGCAGGTGGCCGAGATGGTCGAGGTCTACCGCGAGATCGCCTCGGGCCTGCTCAACATCTACATGACCTCGATCGCCAACCGCACCAACGAAGTCATGAAGGTGCTCACGGTCATGTCCACGATCTTCATCCCGCTCACCTTCCTGGTGGGCGTGTGGGGCATGAACTTCGCGCACATGCCCGAGCTCGGCTGGCGCTTCGGGTATCTGCTCGTGTGGCTGTTCATGCTCGTGCTCGCCGGCGTGCTGTTCGCCTACTTCCGGCGCCGCGGCTGGATCGGGCGCGAGCCGGATTGAGGAGCTGAGGAGCCGCCGCCGCCGGCCCGGCGCTCAGCGGATGATCCACGTTCCGTGCGCGCGTGCCACGACCACTCCGTCCGCGCGCGTGCACTCGGCTTCCATGAAGGCGGTCGTGAGCCCGCGCTTCACCACGCGCCCCACGGCCTCGATGCGGCCCTCGGCGGGGGCTAGGTACTGGATCGAGAGCTGCACCGTCGCGCACGTCTGTCCCGGCGCGAGCGTGCGTCCGGCGCAGCGGCCCATCGCGCCGTCGAGCAAGAGCGCGGTGACGCCGCCGTGCACGATTCCGACCTCGTTCACGTGGTTCGGGCCGGTCACGAGCGCGAGCCGCACGCGCCCGTCGGGCAGGTCCTCGTGAAGGATGCCGAGCGCAGCGTTGATGGGGGAGTGCATGGACGAAGCGAGTCGAGCGCCCGGCATCGACGAGCGCCTACGGTGCGGGGGCGCTCGCGGACTTGCTCTTCTCGCGCTGCGACTTCCAGCGGCTGAAGGCGAGCGCGCCCGCGACCACGCCCGAGGCGAACGATCCGAGGAGCGCGGTCGAGACGCTGGTTTGCACTTCCGCCAGCCAGAGCACCTTGAGGCCGACCGGAGCGCGGTTCTGCAGGAAGACGACGAGGGCCAGGGCGGCCACGACCAGCGCCGCGACGAGTTTCGGGTTCTTGAATCGCTCCATGGAGGTCTCCCTTGGTGCGGCGAGCTTAGCGACCGCTGTCGCTCGGCGCGACCGCGCGCGCGAGGTCGGGATCGTGCGGGTTGATCGCGGCGAGCTCGCGCCCGACGAGCCGCGAGACCCTCGCTGGTGCGCTGCTGGCGCACGAGCGCGAGTCCGAGCGCGTGCTGCAGCGCGGCGGAGTCGGGGACCTTGCCGAGCCCGTCGCGCAGCACGCCCTCCGCTTCCGACTCGGCC
>JABFRZ010000397.1 GCA_013140785.1 Planctomycetota bacterium
CCATGGTGGCGCGCGGGGCGCGGAATGCAACGATTTCGGCAGCCGCCCAGCCGCTCAGCCGAGCAGGTGCGCGACGAGAGCCTGCTCCTGCTGCAGCTCGGCCACGCTCGCGGCGAGCTTCCGCTGGAGGAACGCGTCGAGCGCGAGGCCCGACACGATCTCCCAGCCGCCCTTGCCGTCGGCGCGCACCGGGAAGGAGCTGACGAGCCCCGCGGGCACGCCGTAGGAACCGTCGCTGCGCACGCACACCGAGCGCCATTCGCCCTTGGGAGTGGGCGTGCACAGGTCGCGCACGTGCTCGACAAGCGCGTTGGCGGCCGAGGCCGCGCTCGACACGCCGCGCGCCGTGATGATGGCCGCGCCGCGCTGCTGCACGACCTTGAAGAATTCGCCCTCGAGCCAGGCGCGCTCGCGGATCACCTGATCGGCCGGCTTCCCGCCGATGGTCGCGTTGTGGAAGTCGGGCACCTGCGTGGCCGAGTGGTTGCCCCAGATCAGCGCGTTCTTGACCTGTGTGGTCGGCACGCCGGCCTTGCGCGCGAGCTGGGCCTGTGCGCGATTCTGGTCGAGGCGCGTCATGGCGCTGAAGCGCTCGCGCGGCACTTCCGGGGCCGAGTTCATCGCGATCATGCAGTTGGTGTTGCAGGGGTTGCCCACCACGACCACGCGCACGTCCTCGGCCGCGGCGTCGTTGATGGCGCGGCCCTGGCCGGTGAAGATGCCGCCGTTCTCCTTGATCAGGTCGTTGCGCTCCATGCCGGGTCCGCGCGGCTTGGCGCCGACCAGGAGAGCCCAGTTGACGTCCTGGAAGCCGGCCTTGGTGTCGCTCGTCAGGACCACGTCGCGGAGCAGCGGGAAGGCGCAGTCCTCGAGCTCCATCGCGACGCCCTTCAGGGCCTGCATCGGCTTCTCGGCCGGGACCTCGATCAGGTGCAGCGCCACCGGACGATCCGGGCCGAACATCTGGCCGCTGGCGATGCGGAAGACGAGCGCGTAGCCGATCTGGCCTGCGGCTCCGGTGACGGCGACGCGTACGGGGGCGGGGTTCATGCAAGGCTCTCGAACTGTCTGGGAGAGGGAGGCCCAACAGTCTGCGGGATGGTGCGCGCGAGAAAAGGCCTGAGCAGAGAAAGTTCGGGACAATCCGAAGAGCGCTTGCAAGGTGGGCGTGCGGCGGCCGACTATCTCGTGGCATGTCCGAGTACGAGTTCGATCCGAGCGGGGCGGTCGCCAGCTTGGGCGCGGCCGAGGCCGCGCAGGTCCAGGCGCTCCTGGACGAGCTCGGGCGCGCCGCCGCGGCCTTCCGCTTCGAGGTCGCGCCGAACCCGTGCGTGGGCGCGTGCGTGCTCTCGGACGGTGTCGAGATCGGGCGCGGTTACCACCGCGCGTGGGCTGGGCCCCACGCCGAGATCGAGGCCATCGAAGCCGCGCGCGCGAGCGGCGTTTCGAGCGCGCGCTGGGACACACTGGTGGTGACGCTCGAGCCGTGCTCGTCCCACGGCAAGACTCCGCCCTGCGGCGAGGCCATCCTGCGCGAGCCCTTCCGCCGCGTAGTGGTGGGGGCCATGGACCCGGACCCGCGCCAGCGCGGGCATGGGCTCGAGCTCCTGCGCGCGGCCGGATTGGAGGTCTTCTTCGTGCGCGGCGGCGCACCGCTCGAGCGCATCGCGCCGCACTTCCTGGAGTGGACGCGCCCCGATCGCCTGCGGCGCTCCGCGCCCTGGGTGATCGCCAAGTGGGCCCAGACCCGCACGGGACAGCTCTCGCCCCCGCGCGGCGTGGGCGACGGTCGTCAGATCAGCGGGACTGCCGCGCGCGCAAGAGCTGCACATCGGCGCGCGCGTAGACGCGATCCTGACTGGCGTCGGCACCGTTCTGGCGGACGACCCGCGCCTGTCCGTGCGCGGCGCGATCGACCCCGTCCGCGTGCCGCTGCGCGTCGCGCTCGACTCTTCGCTGCGCACGCCGCCGACTGCGCGCCTGTTCCAGCCGTGCGTGGCGCGCGAGTGGGCCGGCCCCGTGCACGTGATCACGCGGGCGGGCTTCGACGCGGTGCGCTACCGGGCCCTGTGCGAGGCGGGCGCCACGGTTCACGCCTTGCACTCGGGCGACGCCGGCCACACCTCGCTGCGCGAGACGCTCGCGTTGCTGTGGTCGCAGGGCGTCCGGCGCGTCTTGCTCGAGGCTGGGCCGACCCTGACCGCGGCCGCGATCGAGTCTGAGTTCGTCGATCAGCTGCGCGTCTACACGGCCTCGCTGAACGGTGGCGAGGGTCCGTCGCTGGCGCGCCACTTGGTGCCTGAGCGCCTGCTACAGATCGCGCGCAGCGAGGTGGGCGAGGACGCGCGCTTGGACGCCTTCCTCCGAAAGTGACGGGCAGCGCCGCGCCTGGCCGCGCACGGGTGCTCTCGCTACAAGGACGGCATGCAGCGCCTCTTCGTTCTGGGCTCGCTGGCCCTCGTGCTCTGGTTCGTGCCGGCCGCCTGCAGCTTCGCGCGCGGCCCGCGCCTTCCGCCGCTTCCGGTCGAGGCCACGCGCGAAGCTGCAG
>JABFRZ010000674.1 GCA_013140785.1 Planctomycetota bacterium
GGGCAACCTCGAGCGCCTGGCCGAGCTCGCGCGCGAAGGCGCCGGGCCGGAGCGCGAGCTCTTCCACGCGATCGGCTACGACCTCGGGCGCGGGCTCGCGCAAGTGCTCGCGCTGCTGGACTTGCGCACCTTCGTCTTCGGCGGCGGCTTCTCGGCCGCGCTGGACGTGCTCGAGCCCGGCATCCGCCGCGCGCTCAGCGAATGGGTCTACGGCGAACGCGCCAGCCAGGTCCGGCTGCTGCGCGCCAGCCTGGGCTCGAGCGCGGGCTGGATCGGAGCCGCGCGCCTCGCGCTCGGTTAGCCTGCTGCTCCCCATGCCCGGCTCCGACTCCCTGATCTCCGTCCGCGCGCTCGCAAAGACCTTCGGGCGCCGCAAGGGTTTCCGCGCGCTCGACGGCGTCTCGCTGGAGGTCGGGCGCGGCAGCATCTTCGGGCTGCTCGGACCGAACGGCGCCGGCAAGACCACGCTGATCAAGATCCTGATGGGCCTCGTGCCGGGCTTCGAAGGCGAAGCGCGCGTCTTCGGCCGTCCGGCCGGCGATCCGGCCGCGCGCACGCGCATCGGCTTCCTGCCCGAGGCGCACCGCCTGCCGGGCTACCTCTCCGGCCGCCAAGTTCTGCGCCTGTTCGCGATGCTCTCCGGGAAGGAGCGCGCCTGGGTCGAGCAGCGCATCCCCGCCTGGCTCGCGCGCGTGGGGATGGAGTCCGACGCCGATCGCAAGGTGCGCGAGTACTCGAAGGGCATGTCGCAGCGCATCGGTCTCGCGCAGGCCCTGATCCACGAGCCCGAGCTCGTGTTCCTGGACGAGCCCACCGACGGCGTCGATCCGGTCGGGCGCGCGGCCGTGCGCGCGATCGTGGCCGACCTCAGCGCGCGCGGCACGACCGTGTTCATCAACTCGCACCTGTTGATGGAGGTCGAGCGCATGTGCGACCGCGTGGTGGTCATGGACCGCGGCAAGATCCTGCGCGAGGGCACGGTGGCCGAGCTCACGCCGCGCACGGGACGCTTCGCGTTCGAGCTCGAGCCCGTCCCGCCCGATCTCGAGCGCCTGCTGGCCGGTCTCGGGCGCGAGCTCGAATGCAACCAGCGCGGCTTCGAGCTCGCGCTCGCGGCCGCGGAGCTCGACCAGGTCGTGGACCGGCTGCGCGCCGCGCGCGTCTCGATCCGCAGCCTCCAACCCGGGAAGCTCAGCCTCGAGGACGCCTTCATCGACATGGTCGGGGGTAACGTCGGGGGTAACGTCGTCGGAGGCAACACCGCCGGGGGCGGACGCGCGTGAATCGCAACGTCCTGCGCGCGCTGGCGGCCGACGCCTTCCACGAGGTGCTGGGTAACTGGGTCTTCCGCATCCTGGCGGTGCTGGCGCTGGTGCCGATCCTGTTCACCTTCCTGGTCGGGCTGCGCCCCGATTCCGTGGAGATCCTGTTCGGGCTGAAATCCTGGAGCTACGCGGAGCTGTTCGGTGCCTTCGGCTTCGGCGCGTTGCCGCCCGATCCGCAGGGCACCGTGATCGGCAGCGTGCTCACCCTGTTCTTCGAGTTCCTGGCCGGCACGCTGGGACTGCTGCTCGCGCTCGTGGCCACGGCCTCCTTCGTGCCGCGCATGCTGGAGAAGGGCACGGCCGACCTGTACTTCCACAAGCCGGTCTCGCGCGCGTGGCTGCTCGTCTCGCGCTACTTCGCGGGCCTCGTGTTCATCGCGCTGGCCTCGGGCGTCCTGGTGCTCGGCACGTATCTCGGGCTCCTCCTGGTGTCGGGCTACGGCGAGCCAGGCGTCCTCGTGGCGGCGCCGCAGCTCGTGTACACCTTCGCGCTGATCCACTCGTTCTCGGTCCTGTGCGGCGTGGTCACGCGCAGCACGGTCGCGTCGATCCTGCTCTCGTCGTTCTTCTTCCTGTTCAACGGCTGCATCCACACCTCCTGGATCGCCTGGGAGCAGGCCGCAACCGGCCCGAAGGTCGAGCGCGAGCACGCCGAGGTCGGCGCGGACGGCTCCAAGACGGCCGCCGAGCCGAAGGAGCGCGACGGCGAGGACAACGACGACGACGACAGCGACGCCGACGACAAGCCTCCGCGGGCCCTGCGCCTGCTGCGCACGGCGCTCGACGCGGTACACCTCGTGCTGCCGAAGACCACCGACGCCGACTTCTTCGCGCGCAGGCTGCGCAGGGCGCTGGACCCTCCGGTGTTCCAGGACGAGGACTCGCTCGTCACGGTGTTCCGGCTCGAGCGCGGCCTGGAGCGAGTCGACGGCGCGGCTCTTTCGCAGCTCGCGCCGCTCGATCCGGGTGCCGAGCTGCGCGCAGCCCTGGGCGAGGCGCGCTTCGCGGTCCGTTCCGAGCAGGGCGTACTCCATTCGCTGTGGCGCCGGGCGGCGAAGACGAGCGAGACACGCTTCGGTGAGCGCGTGCCGGTGAACGCGCGCGCACTGCTCGATCAGCTCGGGCTCGACATCAACTCGATCGAGGACTGGTACCCGAAGCAGCTCGGCTTCACGGCCCCGCTGCGCTTCAACATCCTGTTCTCGCTCGGCTCCTCGCTTGC
>JABFRZ010000244.1 GCA_013140785.1 Planctomycetota bacterium
GAGAGCCGCTGCCACGGCCGGATCGCGGCCCTCGCTGAAATTGGGCACGCACTCGATCACGGACTGCTCAGGGCTGACTGACTGCCCAGGGCGGACGGAGTCGACCCGCGCTCGACCTCGACGCGTCCGCGCACGATCACGGCGCGCACGGGATTGCGGCCGAGCTCGTAGACGAGGTGCTTGTGGTTGGGCTGGTCGAGCACCACCACGTCCGCACGCTTCCCTGGTTCGAGCGTGCCGATCTCGTGCCCGCGGCCGAGCGAGCAAGCCGCGTTGAGCGTGGCCGCGGTCAGGCACTCGGCCGCGCTCATCCGGTAGCGCAGCGCGGCCCAAGACAAGACCTCGGGCAAGCTCTGCAAGTAGCACGAGCCCGGATTGAAGTCGGTCGAGAGCGCCGGGGCGAGGCCGGCCTCGATCAGGCGCCGCGCCGGGGCCTCGCGCTCCTGACGGAGGTACAGCGGCACGAGCGGACACAGGACCGGCACGACGCCGGCGCGCGCGAGGGCCGCGATCCCGCCCGCACCGACGAACTCCAGATGGTCGGCGCTGGCAGCCCCCAGCTCGGCCGCGAGCTCCGCCCCGCCCTGGGCGCTCAGCTGGTCGGCGTGCAGGCGCAGGCCCAGGCCGAGCTCGCGCGCGCGCTCGAACACGCGGCGCGTGTCCGCGAGATCGAAGGTGTGAGCCTCTGTGAAGGCGTCGCAGTACTCCGCCAAGCGCCGTTCGGCGACCTTGGGCAGCATCTCGTCCACCAGCAGCTCGACGTAGTCCGCCTTGCGTCCGCGGAATTCGGGCGGCACCTCGTGGGCACCGAGGAAGGTCGGCACGATCTCGACCGGCTGCCGGCGGCCGGCCTCGGCCAAGACTTCGAGGCTCTTCAGCTCGTCCGCCAGCGATAGGCCATAGCCGCTCTTGGCCTCGAGCGTGGTCGTGCCGAGCTCGAGGAAGCGCGCCAAGCGCAACAGCACGAGCCCGAGCAGCTCCTCGTGTCCGGCCGCGCGCACGCCGCGCACGCTGGACAGGATCCCGCCGCCGGACTGAGCGATCTCCAGGTAGGTCTGGCCGCGCGTTCGCAGCTCGAACTCCTCCTCGCGCGTACCGGCGAAAACCGGGTGGGTGTGAGCATCGACGAAGCCGGGAACGATCGTTCCGCCGCGCGCATCCAGGAGGCGCGCCGGTGCGTAGGCCGCGCGCAGCTCGCGCTCCGGGCCGACGGCCAGGATGCGCTCGCCATGGATCGCGAGCGCTCCGTTCTGGAGCACCGTGATCTTCCCGAGCTCGGCACCCCCACGCGAACGGATTCCCTCCGCTGTCGCCAGTTCCGAAGCACCGGCCACCAGGAGGTCGATCGAGACGGGAGGGGCCCCCACGCGGAGTCAAGTGTACGCGCGGCGCGCCACAACGCCGCCGGCACGCTGCCCTTCAGGCCACCAGCTCGGGCACTGCGCGCCCGCGGGCGCAGCCCATCGCGTCGAGCATGCGGCGCGCGATGCGGCGGCGAGAGCGGAAGACGATCATCTTCATGTTCGAGCGTCCGACGGCGAGGATGCGCCCGGCCTCCTGATACGAGAGCCCCTCGACTTCGACCAGGTGCAGCGTGCGCCGATCCCGCTGGCTGAGCTCCTTCCAGGCCTCTGCGTAGTAGCAGAGCAGCAGCACCCAGGCCCTGCGCAAGCGCTCGGATTCGTCCTCTTCGAGAACCGCCTGCATCGGCCCGCTGGCCTTGTCCTCGAGCTCGCTCGGCTCGGCGAGTTCGCGCTCGGCGCTGCGGGCGCGCAGCAGCGCGGCGCGGCGCACGACGTTGCCCGCGATCGTGCGCACCCAGACGCGGAAGCTGCCGCAGTGGTCCGCGCGGAACGCACCCGGGTAGCGGTACACGTTCACGAAAGTGTCCTGCAGGATCTCCGCCGGGTCGAGGCTCGTGAGCTCACGGCCGGTCAGACCGCGTATCCAATGCAGGACGCCGGGGCCGGTCAGGGCGTGCAGGGCTTCGAACGCGCTCGGATCTCGCGAGTCGCGGTAGAAAGCCATGAGCGCGGTCCCGACCCGGTTTCCGTAGGCCTCGGCGCACTCGTCGCGCCGAGGCTCCGGGGACATCCCTCGCTCGCGCAGCCGTGCCGCCACTTCTGGCCAACCAGCGACAAGGGACGGCACCACCTTCGGGGCCTTCGCGACCGACTCCATGGCCCGACCTTGACACGTGGCGTTCCAACCGAAGATGGAAGCGATACTATCTCGCAAGACTTTGTGAACGCACGTCTTATGGCAACGGAGATGGCCAGGTGCGCGTCCGTCGATGGGCCGCCTGTTCTGCCACTCGATGCCGGCCAGTGCGGATGCGCACCTCGAGCTTGTCAGGGCCAGATAACGAGCGAATTCGCTCTTCACTCCCAGCTTGGGCGTCCTCGCCCCGGCATCCAGGCTAGCAGCCTGTCGGAGTAGTCCCGTCGCGAGGCAAAGCGCTCTGCGGCGAGGCAAGGAGCGCGACGGAAAGACAGCGGAGGTGGCCTTCCTGGCCACTGAGCATGGCTTTCCTAGCGCGACGCTGC
>JABFRZ010000499.1 GCA_013140785.1 Planctomycetota bacterium
GCCCACGGCCGGCGCATCCTCGCGCGAGCCGCGATCCTCGCGTGGGCCGCGCTCCTGGCGCCGCGGACCGGAGGCCGCGCGCCGGAAGTCTGGGACGTTCTTGAGCGAGAGTTCGGCGCGCGGCCCGCTGGCATCGAGCACGCGCGCGCGCACGACCTGCCCGATCGAGAGCAGGACGCGCGCGTCGCGCACGAAGTGGTGGGAGATCTCGCTGACGTGCACCATCGCGTCCTTGTCGGGACCGAGGTCCACGAAGACGCCAAAGCTGGCCACGTTGGAAACTACGCCCTCGACGACCTGGTCCTTCTGCAGCGTCTTGAGGTCCGTGCCAGGCGCGAGCAGGCGCGGGAAGAACTGACGCGGACGCGGATCGCGCCCGGGATGCGAGATCTCGCGCACGAGGTCGCGCCAGGTGCTCTCGTCCACGCCGAAATCGGCGCGCTGCAGGCCGCGCGCGGCTTCACGCTGACCGAGAGTCTCCTCCACGCTCGCGCCGCCCTGCAGGATGACGCGCCGGGCCAGGTCGTACTGCTCGGGGTGCAACGCGGTTCGGTCGAGCGGTTCGCTCGAGTCGTGCACGCGCAAGAACCCGATCGCGTTGACCCAGGCCATGTCGTCGAGCAGGTTTTCGGTGCGCAGCTCCTCGCGTGAACCGAAGGGACGCAGGGCGCGGCGCTCCACCAGCTTCCTCGCCTGCTCGAAGCCGAGCCCGGGGACGTAGCGCAGGAACTCGACCGAGGCGTGGTTCAGGTCGCAGCCGACGTGGGCGACGCACGACTCGATCGTGTCGTGGATCACGCGCCGCAGCGCCGCCTTGTTGATCACGGCTTGCTCGCGACCGAGCCCGAGGTGGCGCGGCTCGACCTTCAAGAACTCGAGCAACGGGTCCTGGTAGCGGCGCGCGAGGCTGATGGCCTCGCGCGCGGGCACCGAGAAGGTTCCGAGCTCCGTGCGCGCCAGCTCCGAATTGGCGTAGCCCGACAGTCCGGCCTCGTTGACCGGCACGACGACCGCCTCGACTTCCAGCAGGCTCAGCGCCTCGCGCAGCTTTTGCAGGCCAGGCCGAGAGCCCTTACCGTGCGCGACCGCAAGCGCGCTCACGCCGGTGCCGCGCATGGACTCGTTCAGCTTCTGCGCCAGGTCAGGGAGGGCCAACGTGGAGGCCTCGAGCTTGAGCTCGGTTCCTTGCGGCAGGCCATCCGCGCCGACCACCAGGATCAGCCAGTCGCCACGCGCGTCCACGTGCACGCCCGCGACCGGGCGCGGCCCCGCCGGCGGCGTCAGCAGGATCTGGCGCAGGTGCTGGGCCACCAGCCGGATGGCCTCCTCGTCGGCGCGATCGCGCAGCTCGTTGCGGACATCATCCTCGATCATCGGCAGGAGCCGCAGGTGCAGCGCCTGGCGCGCGACCTCGGCGGCCACGCTGATGTAATCGGGGTGGATCCGGCGGGCGAGCGCAGCGCGCACCTGCGGCAGGACGGCGCCCTCGTCCACTGTCAGGACCAGCGCGATGTGGCGCTGGGCTTGCGCTTGGCGCAGGGCGATCAAACGGTGGCCCTGGAGCTGACGAAGCGCCACGTTGACCCGCAAGAGCGCGCGGTTGTGGCCGAGGCGACCCTCGTCCACCAGCGCGCGCGCGCCGACCCGGCCGTGCTTGCGCAGCAGCCGGCGCAGGAGCGTGCGCAGCTCGGGATTGCGACCGAGGCGGTCGGACAGGATGCGCATCGCGCCCTCGAGCGCCTGCTGCTCGGTATGCACGCCGCGATCCGGGTTCACGTACTGGGCACACAAGCGCGCGAGCTGAGGCGACAGGTCGATGTGCGCCGGGTGGAACACGGGGCGCGGCATGAGCGGATCGGCGGCCGGCCTCGGCGGGGAAACGGACTCGGTCTCGTTCTCTCCGGCCTCGGACGTGGGCTCGGCCTCGGTCGCGTGCTCGGAGCCTTCCTCGCCAGACTCGGGTGCGTTGGCGCCGAGGGCGTCGGCCTCGCCGTGGTTCTCGTGGTCGTGCGTGTTCTCGTGGTCGTGAGTCGCGTGCTCCGAGTTCCCCGGCTCGGCCGCGGCGGTCTGGCCCAGCGTGACGTCTTCGGCGGCAGCGCTCTCGGCGGTATCGCGTCCCTCGTTCGGCTTCGCCTCGGCGTCCAGGCCGGCCGCGCCGACCTCGGCCATGGGCGTCCCGCGTGGAGGGCTGGCAACAAGCGCGTCGGCCAGCGGGGCGAGCCCACGATCGATCGCCAACTGCACCTCCGGTTCGGGCCGGCGATGCGGGAGGAAGCAGTCCTCCAGCTCGAAGCGTTCCATGCAGGCCTGCACCGCGGCCGTGAGCGCCGGTGAGGCCGGCTCGCCCTTGGCCTGCTCCTCGATCGAGCGCAGCAGCGTGGCGCGGCGCTTCTCGAGCTCCTCGAACTGCTTCAGGCGGCGCGCGAAGCGGCGCAGGGAGCCGTCGGTGACCTCGCCGACCTCGGCCCGGCGGTAGTGAGCAATGTACGGAGCCTTGTAGCCGGCCTGCAGCAGCTCGAACACGCGCTGGGCGTGCTCTCTTCCGACGGCGAACTCTTTGGCCAGCGTCTCGACGATCGCGGCAACAGTCACTAGGAACCCCTGGTCCGGCGTCACCGGACGAACGGGTGGATAGGAATCGAAGGGCGCTAGAGGATAGCGTCGGAGCCGAAGTCCCGGTAGGCCCGCCGGTCCGCGGCGGTGGTCGCTCGGCCGATCGGGCTAGATGCTCACGACCTGGACCAGGGCTTTGCCAAAGCGAAAGCCGGAGGCGTCGTCGAGCCCGGTGACGAGCTTGCCGTCGCGCTCGACCTGGGTGCCGGTGTAGCGCGCGCCGGCGGCCTCGAGCTGCGCACGCAACAGGCGCTCGCCCGTCACGCGCTTCCTGCGCACGACGTCCGCCCTGGCGAGCGCCGCGACGGCGAGGCCAAAGGCGCCGATCAGCTTGTCCTGCTGGCGCGCTGCGCGCGTCAGGCGCAGGACGTCGGGCTGCTCGGCGAGCCAGCCCGCGCCGACTCCACCACACAAGATCAAGCCTGAGTAGGGATCCATGGTCTCCTCCGCCAGCGATCCGTCCACCTGGAACTCGTCCTGCAACTCACCGCGCAGGAAGGCCCCGTCCTGGGACGAGACCACGCGCGTGCCAACATGCACGTTGAACAACGCGGAGCGCGCGTAGCGCAGCGTGGTCTCGGCGTAGCCGCTGGGCGGCACGACGACCAGCACGGTGCTCACGTAGGTGTGCACGACGAGACCGAGCTCGTCGAGCTGCTGCTTGGGAGCGGCTTCCTTCTTGGACATGTCAGGCGGGCAGCTCGAAGACCGAGGCGCGCGTCTCCTCGGCCAAGAGGCCGGCGCCCTGGCTGACCTTCCAGGCCACGCGCTCATCGAGTCCAGGCAGCGTCAGCTCGCCCAGCATGCGCCCGGAGACGCCGTCGCGCACCTCGAGCATGGCGCCGCGCGCGAGGTAGAGCTTGCCGCTGTCGAGCGAGAGGCTGACGTCGGGCAGCTCGTCGCTCTCCTCCGCGAGCACTTCACGCCACAGCGAGTAGGCCTTGGACTCGCGCGTCCGAAAGGCCTCGAGACGCAGCTCCTCGGGCCCGGCGGCCTGGCCCGGACGCGTGGGCACGCGGTTGCCGGAGAGCACGATGGCCAGGTCGTTCCCGCACACGAGGTCGTGGATCACCGGCAGCTCGGGATCGAGGAAGGTGTCCACTTGCTCGCCCGACTCCACGTCGAGCCGCAGTACGCCCTGCCGCTTGCGCGCGGTGTCGGTGTACACGACGTAGGCGTGGGGCCCCACGCGCCCGATCAGGTGGTAGCGCTCGCCGTCGCGCGCGTAACGCCACACCTCCAGCATGGGCGAAGTGAGGATTCCGGTGACGCGCTGGGGCGTGACCGTCAGGCACACGTCGCCGAACGCCAAGGCCTGGTCGAAGGCGCCGATCTCGCTCGCCCCGATCAGCTCGCCCGAGGCCAGCGACATGCGCGCGATACGGTGCTTCTGGCTGGAGGGCCCGAGGATGACCACGTCCTCCTCGTCCCCGAACCCGCAGCCGAAGCCCCGACCGTAGCCGACCTCGCAGGGCGAGAGCCACAAGACGTCGCCGCTGGCGCGATCGTAGGCGCCGAGCTTGCCCGGGATGACGTTGTCGATCCACTTGCCACCGGCCGGCGGGTCGTAGCCGTGCAGGATGACGGGACCGCTGTCGCCCAGGGCGATGCCGTCGATCTCGCCCTGGAACTCCCGACTCCAGCGTCGTCGTGCGGTGCGCGTCATCGACGCCTTGATCCTAGCCGTGCCCGCGGGGCGGAGCCAGCGACTACTTCTCGGGGTTAAGGATCTTCTCGGCCAGGTTCGTGGGCACCGGACGGTACTCCTGGAGCTCCATCGCGAAGGATCCGCGGCCCTGAGTGGCGCTGCGCAAGGACGAGGAATAGGCGAACATCTCGGCGATCGGGACGACCCCGCGCACGATGCGCAGATCGCCGACCGACTCGACGTCGCTGACCTCGCCACGGCGCGAATTCAGGTCGCCCACCACGCCGCCCAAGTATTCCTCGGGCGCGCGCACCTCGATCTTCATGATCGGCTCGAGCAGCGTCGTGTTGCCCTCGGCCGCCATGCGGAAGGCCTGCATGCCGCAGGCCTGGAAGGCCATCTCGCTCGAGTCCACGTCGTGGTGTTTGCCGTCTTGGAGCGTGGCCACCACGTTGACGAATGGGTAGCCGTTGCGGCCGCCGCCGCGCACGGCCTGGTTGACGCCGTACTCGACCGCGGGGATGTACTCACGCGGGATCGAGCCGCCCTTGATCTCGTTGTGGAACTCGAAGATGCCGTCCTCGGGCGCGCCTGACTCGAAACGGAGGTAAGCCACGGCGTACTGGCCGCGACCGCCGCTCTGCTTGATGTAGCGCGACTCGATGTCCTTGGGCCGGTTGAGGCGCTGCTTGTAGGCCACCTTGGGGCGCCCGGTCTGGACCTCGATGTTGTGCTCGCTCTTGATGCGGTTCACGACGACTTCGAGGTGCAGCTCGCCCATGCCCGAGATGAGCAGGTCGCCGGTTTCCTCGTTGGTCGTGGCGCGGAAGGTCGGGTCCTCGCGCATCATCTTGCCGATGATCTCGGACAGCTTGTCGCGGTCGCCACCCTTCTTGGGCTCGACCGACATCGAGATGACCGCGTCCGGGAACACGATCTTGCTGAGCGCGATCGGGTGCTCCGGATCGCATAGCGTGTCGCCGGTGATCGTGTTCTTGAGACCGAGGATCGCGGCGATGCCGCCGGCCGAGATGCGTTCGATGGCCTCGCGCTTGTTGGCGTGCACCTGCACCAGTCGGCCGATGCGCTCCTCCTTGCCCGTGCGTGTGTTCAGGAGGGTCGTGCCTTTCTCGAGCACGCCCGAGTAGATGCGCACGAAGGTCAGGTCGCCGGTCGATTCGGCGATGGTCTTGAAGGCCATCAGGCACAGCGGCTCGCCGTCCTCGGGCTTGCGCGACGTCCTGCGCTCGGTGCGCGGCACGTCGCCCTCGACCGGCGGGACGTCCAACGGGCTGGGCAGGTAGGCCACCACGGCGTCGAGCAGGGACGGGATGCCCTTGTCCTTGAGCGCGGCGCCGCACAGGACCGGCGTCATCTGCAAGCTGATGCAGCCTTTGCGGACCGCGGCGCGCAGGAGCTCGGGTGAGATGGGTTCGTCCTCGACGAACAGGTCGAGCAGCTCCTCGTCGCATTCGGCCGCCACCTCGCACAGCTCGTGGCGGCGCAGCTCGTACTCGTCCTTCATCTCGTCGGGCAACGGGATCTCGGTCACGACCTTCCCGTTCTCCTCGTCGAAGCGGTAGGCCTTGCCCGTGATCAGATCCACGAAGCCGGCGAAAGCCTTCTCGCTCCCGATCGGGATCTGCAGCGGCGCCGGGCGCGCGCCCAGGCGGTCGATGATGGTCTGGATCGAGCGGTAGTAGTCGGCTCCGACGCGGTCCATCTTGTTGATGAAACAGATGCGCGGCACTTTGTAGCGATCGGCCTGGCGCCAGACCGTCTCGGATTGGGCCTCGACGCCGTGCACGGCGTCGAACACGGCCACAGCACCATCCAGCACGCGCAGGGAGCGCTCGACCTCGGCCGTGAAGTCCACGTGCCCGGGCGTGTCGATGATGTTGATCCAGTGGTTCGCCCACTCGACTTGCGTGGCAGCCGACTGGATCGTGATGCCGCGCTTGCGCTCCTCCTCGAGGAAGTCCATGGTCGCCGCGCCATCGTGGACCTCGCCCATCTTGTGGATCTTGGCAGTCACGAACAGGATGCGCTCGGTGACGGTCGTCTTCCCGGCGTCGATGTGCGCCATGATGCCGATGTTGCGGCCGCGGCGGAGGCGCTCGGCGGCCTGGCCCGAACTCGGCTGGGTCTTGACGACGGTGGACATGGGAGCAGCTTGTGGGTGAAGGGAGAGCGCTGGCCCGTCAGGGCCGTGACCGGAGCATCCGCAGCGCCGCGAGATGCCGGCGGCCCGGGACGCCTGCAGCCAAAGTGCCGGGGCCTACCTCACGCAGGGTCTCTCGGCGATTTGAAGCGAACTAGCGTAGCGCTCGACCCCAGCCTGTCAACGCCCGGCGCTGCCGATCGCCGGTCCTGCAGCCGAGCATGCGACTTCCTGCGGGGGAACAGGAACTCCCACCTCGGCCGAGCGCCCGTTGGCGAGGTAGTTCCAGTAGCGCATCGGGACGCCCTCGCCACGCCCGGGCTCGGGATGGTCCTGGAGGTGCGCGGTCAAGAATTCGTGCGCCACTCCGAGCGGGTCGCCCGCATTCACTGTCGCGCCTGACGCGAGCGCGCACGAATTCGGCACCAGCCCCTCGAGCACGCAGTACTCGCGTGCGCCGGTCGCGAGCACGAGAACCTCGCCGCGGCGTCCCCCGCTGCGCCCCAGCGGCGGGTACGCTGCTGGGGCGCACACGGCCAACGGCTCTCCGCCGCGCGCCTCGAAGGCCGTCCCGAAACGTCGGGCGGGATCGAACAGGAACGGGTTCTCAGCCTTCCGTTCGCCCCCGAAACGCACCCGCGCCGTGCCCTCGAAAGGCAAACGGAAGCGTGTCGGGCTGAAGCGGCCCTCGTGCGAGGAGGGATAGGCGAACGGGAGCGAGCAGAACCACAAGCTGGCCGCCAGCGCGGCCAGGGGCCAAGCGCGCCCTCGCTGCAGCACTGGACGCCGACGCAGCGACCACAAGAGAGCCAGCAGCATGGCCACCGCGGAGGCCCAGCCCGAGAGCAGCAAGCCGAAGCGATAGACCAGCACCGGCGCCGATCCGCCGGGGCGCAAGCCCAGGAAGAAGAGCAGTCCCGCGCTCGCCGCCGCCAGCGCGAAGGCGATCCAGGCCCAGGGCTCGAAGTTTGGGCGCGGCGACGAGCTCATGCCGGATCTCCCGGCCGGTTGCGCCCCAAGCGCTCGTGCGCGGCGACGAATTCGTGCGTGCAGAACGAGGCCAAGAGCGAGAGGTCGCCCGCCAGCACCGTAGCAGCGAGCAGCTCGGCGAACAGGTTGGCCCCGCCCGCGCCACGCACCCCCAAGATGTCCAGGCACTCGGCCGCCGTGCCCTGCCCCGTGCCGCCCCCCACCGTCCCGACGAGCAGCGACGGCAGATGCGCGCTGGCGTACAGGTCACCCTCGCTCGTGCACGCGAGCTCCAGGAAACCCGTGGCGCTCTCGGTGACGTAGGCCACGTCCTGGCCGCAGGCCAAGAACACCGCCGCGAGCCCGTTGGCGGCCTGCACGAGCCCGTTGTGCGTTCCGAGGCGCGCGAAGCCGATCTGGTAGCTCGCGTGGATCGCCACCAAATCTTCGGGCGAAACGCGCAGCTGCTGCGCCAGCAGCGCGCGCGGCAAACGCACGTCGCACACCACGCTGCGCCCGCGGCCCGCGTGCAGCGCGCGCGCGTTGGCGCGTTTCTCGACGTCTTCGCCGTGCACGTAGCGGCGCTCCGCCTCGGTGGAGCGCGCCACGAGCTCGGAGCACAGCTCGCTCGCGCGCGCGGCCATGTTGATGCCGATGGCGTCGCCCGTGGCGAAGACCAAGCGCAGGACGAGGCGTCGCCCGACGAGCTCGGGCTCGACCGCCAC
>JABFRZ010000421.1 GCA_013140785.1 Planctomycetota bacterium
CAACTACCACTTCCTGGTGTACGCGGCGCAATTCGACGGGCGCTACGAGCTGGCGCTCGGAGCCGCACGCGAGCTCGTGCGCCAGCTGCCCGAGCAAGCCCTCGACGCGATGCCGGAGTTCCTCGAGGGCTTCCTGCCGACGCCGCTGCACGTGCTCGTGCGCTTTGGAAAGTGGGACGCGATCCTGGCCGAGCCTGCGCCGCTCGCCCGGCGCACCAGCGTGCTGGCGTTCTGGCGCTACGCGCGCGGGCTCGCGCTCTCGGCACTCGGACGCATCGAAGACGCTGCGGCCGAGGAACAGGCCTTCGAGGTCGCGGCCGCGGCCGTGCCCGAGAACTACACGATCGGCAACAACCCGACGCGCACGGTGCTCGACATCGCGCGCGCGATGCTGGCGGGCGAGCTCGAGTACCGGCGCGGCCACCACGAGCCGGCCTTCGCGCACCTGCGCGACGCCGTGGCCAAGGACGAGGCCCTGAAGTACGACGAGCCCTGGGGTTGGTTCCAGCCCGCGGCCCACGCGCTCGGCGCGCTCCTGCTCGAACAGGGCCGCACGGCCGAGGCCGAGGAGGTCTACCGGCGCGATCTAGAGCTGCACCCGGACAACGGCTGGGCCCTGCACGGCCTCGAGGAATGCCTGCGCAAGCTCGACCGCATGGACGAGGCCGCCGCGATCCAGGCGAGCTTCCGGCAGTGCTGGCTGCGCGCGGACGTCACGATCCAGGCCTCGTGCTTCTGCCGCACGAGCGCGGACTGAGCGTCGAGGGGCGAAGCTCAGTGCGTGGCGTGAAGCGCGCGCCGTGCCCGCCTGAGCCCGAGCCACGCACCGCCCAGGAAGCCGAGCGGCGACACGATCAGCGGCCCGACGAACAGACCGAGCAGCGCGAACGCGGCCACGACCTGCGCGGCCGGATCGTCGGCGTCGATGCCCAGCGCCGCCGCGCACGCGACCGGCACCAGGCCGAAGAGCAGCGAAGCCGCGTTGGCGCAGAGGAAGCCAGCGCACGAGCCGAGCAACACGCGCCAGCCATAGGGCAGCGCTGCGCGCAGGCGCGGGATGGCCGCGCACATGGCGAGCGCGAGCCCCTCGGCGAGCAAGAGACCCGCGAAGATCGGCAGGATCACGAAGTACGGCATGTGCTTCCCCTTTCCACTCCCTTGTTCCCCGTTCTCGCCACTACCTCCACGCCGCCTCCGCGCCGTTCCCTCTACGCAACCAAGCGGCGGCGCTCGGCCTCGTGCACGACGCGCTGCACCTTGCGCAGTGCCCTGAGCTCGCGCCGCGCAGGCCATGGTGCAAAGGCCAGGAAGGCCCACAACGCCAACGCTAGCGGCGGGACCAGCATCAGCACCGCCAGCGCGCCCGGGTAGCCCGCGCGCGAGAAAATTCGCCACCAGCCCAGCAGGTACGAGAGCGCGAGCACCACGCCGCACGCGTGTCCAGTCTCCGTGTGCAGGAACCAGGTCATCGTCGCGCGCAGGATCTCGATGCCCTTTTCCATGTTGGCCACCGGAGTGTCGGCCACCGGATGTCGGCCAGCGCAGCATTCGACGCCGCCGAGAGCGGATCTTGAGCCTCCTTCGCCCACCCGTGGATCCTGCTATCGTGCCCCCCGCCCATGCGCCGCAACGCGCTCTTCGCCGCCCTGCTCGCGGGCCTCGCCGCCTGCGGCCAGCGTGAGGACGCGCCCCCGCTCGCTCCGATTCCCGCGGCTCCGCGACTGCTCGTGATCGGCTGGGATGGGGCGAGCTTCCGCGCCATCGACGCGCTGCTCGCCGCCGGCAAGCTGCCCCACCTCGCGGGCCTGATCGCGCGCGGCTCGCGCGCGCCGCTCTGCTCCACGGTCGTGCCGATCTCGTCGGCGGCCTGGACCACGGCCACGACCGGCAAGGGCCCGGGCGAGAGCGGCGTGTTCGGCTTCCACGAGCCGGTTGCGAACAGCTACGCGCTGACGCTCGTGAGCGCGCGCTCGAACCGCGCCGCGCCGCTGTGGCGGCTACTGACGGGACGCGGGATCCCGTCGCTCGTCTTCGGCGTGCCGCTCACCTACCCGCCCGAGCCGCTCCTCGGGACGATGGTGTGCGGGATGCTCGCGCCGCGCGACGCGACCTACACCTGGCCGCCGGAGCTCGCACAAGCGCTGCGCACGCGGGGCTTCCTGCCCGACCTCGATCCGTGGCTGGAGGAGCGCGAGCCGAGCTGGGCGGAAGCCGAGGCGCAGCTCGACCTACGCGAGCAGATCTTGGGCGAGCGGCTGGCGCTGGACGAGTGGCGCCTCGCGTGGATCGTGTTCAAGGAGCTCGACGTGCTCTCGCACTTCTCCTACGGGCTCGATTTCGCCGCGCACGTCGAGCCGATCTACCGGCGGCTCGATGCCTTGCTCGGACGCCTGCTCGCGCTCGTGGGCGCGGACACGAACGTGATCGTGCTCTCCGACCACGGCTTCGCGAGCTACACGCACGGCCTCAACCTGCACGCGTGGCTGGCGGCCAAGGGCTTCGCCACGCGGCGCGCGGAGGGCGCGAGCGAGCCGCTGCC
>JABFRZ010000604.1 GCA_013140785.1 Planctomycetota bacterium
CTCTCCGAGAGAGTCCCATTCCCGAGCGCGTGATCCGCCCCGCCCACAGGACCGTGGCCATTCCGGAGGCGGCGTCGGTCATGGAATCGAAAGGCTCAGAGGTGCCGCTTCGGCGGCGCGGCTTCATCTCGGGGGTCGTCCTTGGGCGGGCGGGAGAGCCGGTCCAGAACGCGACCTGCAGCCTCCTGCGTGGCAGGGCTCCGCTGGGTCTGGACAGCCTGATCGCCGATCCCGTGGAAAGCGGCCGGGGTGCGAGCGTCGAAACCAGTGTGTTCTCGGACGCCTCGGGACGGTTCCAGCTCGAAGCGCCGCCGGGGCGCTGGTTGCTGCGTGTCGAAGCAACGGGATCGCGCCGCTTCGAGGAAGATCACCTGCGGGCAGGCGACTTCCGCTGGGTCCGCTTGGAGCCCGCGGCCGAGCTGTTCGTGCGCGTGCTCGACGGGTCGGGCGGGCCGATCCGCGGAGCGCGCGTGGAGCTCCTCTTCAACGAGTACTCGCCCTCGCACCTCGCACTCGCGCACGCGGAAACAGGCCCTGGCGGAAGCGCGAACCTTGCGGTTCCGTCGGGGTCGTGGTGGACACTGGCGGTACGGCACCCCGATCACCGGCCGCACTTCGAGCCCCTGAGCATCCCTTCGGAAAACGCACGCGCGGAACGGACCATCCTCCTCTCCCCGGGCGTTCGAGTCTTCGGCTCGGTCTCGCTCATGGGGACCGCCTCTCCACCGGCCGGAACGCGCGTGGCCTTCGACAGCATCCTCTGCTTCAAGGAGTCCATGGAGGTCGCGTGCGCGGCTGACGGCAGCTTCAGCACGGGGCATGTGTTCTCAGTCGATCAAGTGCTCGAGGTTGCCGCGGTGGCGCCCGGCTTCGGCGAGGTCCGCAAGGAGCTGGATCTCGCCGGATCGGGCGCGGAGGCGACGAGCGAGGTCGAAGTCCATCTCTCGCTGGAGCGAAGGGATCGCTCCGCACACGGCCGGGTCGTCGACTCCGCCGGAAGTCCCGTTGCGCGCGTCTCGGTCTTCCTCAAGCCGTTGCTCTCCCTACCCGCGGAGACCGAGACGGAGATCCCCGCTGACCTCGATCGACAGGCCGCGCTCGAGGTGCAGGACGCTCCGCAGGAGTCGTATCAAGCCCAATGGCGCTGCGTTACGCGCTCGGACGAGAACGGATCGTTCCGCGTCGAGGGACTGGACGATCGCAGGCCATACTCGCTACTCCTCGTCTCCCCACGCCACGCCAACGTCCGACTTTGGATCGAAGCGGCGGACTCCCCTCGCGATGTGGATCTCGGCACGGTGATCGTGCGCGCGGGCGGGAGGATCCATGGCGTCGTTCGGACGCGGGATGGCAGCTCGGTCGTGGGACTGACCGTCAGCACGATCTGGCTCGACCGCGTCACGCTCCGCGCGGGGACGACGTTCAAGAGCCAGCGCCCGAGCGCGCTCACGGGGAGCTTCGAGACCACCACCAACCTGGACGGGCAGTTCGTGTTCGAGCCGCTTCCGGAGGGCGAGTTCTTCCTGATGGTGGCCGCCCAAGAGTTCGGCCCGTTTTCGGTGCATGCCGGCGAAGACCGGGGGCCGGAGGTGCTCGAAATCGAGCGGGATCCGAGGCTGGACGAGACCCGCGCCGCTGCGATCTCGGGAAGGGTGGTCGGGAGCGATGGCAAGCCGGTCGAGGATTGTTTCGTCCAGCTGTTTCGCCAAGCGAGCCGGGCCGCGACGCCGGACCTCCTGGCCGCGACCTTGGTGGATGCCGAAGGAGAGTTTGAGCTCGCGGCGGTACCGCCGGGGCCATACCTCTTTCGCGCTGTGGACATCGCGGACGGGTTCCTGGAGGCGACGCTCCGGTTCGAGGAGATCGCGGACTGGCACTCGGAGGACATCGTGCTCGTCCCCAACCCGGACAGGGCCCCGCGCCTCAACGGGAGAGTGTTGGGCCAATCGGGGGAGGGCCTGGCGAGCATGAAAGTCACGCTCCATGTCTCCCCGACAGTCACTGCGTGCACGTGCGTCAGCCGGACACGCACCACCGACTCCGCCGGCACCTTCGATTTTGGCCCGCTCGCCACCGGAGCACACCGGATCACCGCCGTCGATCCCGAAGGCCGCTTCCGGCCCCTGGACCGATTCCCGGTGCATCCAGGGGACATTATCGAGCTGGTCCTTGAGGAGTAACTCGGAGGAGTAACTCGGCTGCGACGGAGAGCGGTGGTCCCGCCCGACGAGCCGCTGCTCGCGGAACTCTGCGCCGTCGCCGGGCAGGGCCGAAGAGCGCGTTGGCACCGTCGAGCGCCTCGGCCGGCGTCGAGATGCCCGGCCGCTCTTCCTGCCTGGCGAGCTTGCTGCGACATCGAGATGTCGTAGACGGGAGCCAGCTCTAGCCCGACCTATTCATCAGAGCTCGACTGCAACGGCGCAACTGTCGGCATCTGCAGCGTTTCGCTCCCTGCGAGTCCTCGACGACCTGCCAGAGGTCGTCTCCGGTCCTCTCGGTCGCGAAACACTGCATCTGCCGCCACTTTCGCCGTTTCG
>JABFRZ010000533.1 GCA_013140785.1 Planctomycetota bacterium
GCTCGAAGCCCTTGACGCGCTTCCTGGCCGACCGCGGCATCCTGCGCGAGGAGCGCGCGCGCGTCCCGCTCGTGACGGAGGGCGCCGAGATCCTGTGGGTCGCGGGACTCGCGCCCAGCGAACGGCGCCGTGTGCAAGCGCGCACCGAGTGGCGCCTGCGCCTAGCCCTGCACGCCTGAGCGCTGGGTCTCGGCGCGCCCTCCGGCGGTGACTTCTCCGGCCAACGCGGGTACGCTCCCCCGCGGGAAGCCCGGCAGAGCACGCTTGGAGAATCGACTGCAGAGCAACCGCTCCAGGGTGATGGAGCGCATCCGCGCGGCGGCCCACGCCGCGGGGCGCGATCCGGCCGAGGTCCAGCTCGTGGCCGTGACGAAGTCGGTCTCCGCCGCGCGGGCCGCCGAGCTGTTCGATCTCGGTCAGAGCGACCTGGGCGAGAACCGCACCAGCGCCCTGGAGGCGAAGCACGCGGCCTTCCTCGCAGCCGGCCGCATCGCGCGCTGGCACTTCGTCGGGCACCTGCAGCGCAACAAGGCGCGCCGCGTCGTGCGTCTGGCCCACGCGATCCACTCGGTCGACTCGGCGTCCCTGTGGGAGGCGCTGGTGCGTCTCTCCAAGGAAGAGCAACGCTTCCCGGGCCTGTTCCTGCAGGTCAAGCTGAGCGACGAGCCGAACAAGACTGGCCTCGATCCGGCCGAGCTACCGGCGCTGGTCGAGCGCGCGCGCGCCGGGCCCCTGCCGCTGCTCGGGCTCATGACGCTGGCGCCGCTCGCCACCGGTTCGACGGGCACGGATGAACGCGCCGCGCGCGCCGTGTTCGAGCACGCCTCGGCCCTGGCGCGCGCGTTGCCTGCGAGCGCCTTCGCCGAGGGGCGCGTGCGGCTCTCGATGGGCATGTCGCAGGACCTCGAAGAGGCCGTGCGCGCCGGCGCCCATCTCGTGCGCGTCGGCTCGGCCTTGTTCGAGGGCTGCGGCATGGATGGAGACGCCGTGGATGGAGACGGCGGCGCACGAGCTCGCACCGAGAAGGCCTCCCCGTGAGCGAGCCGCGCTGGATCCTCGAGCTGCTGGGCGAAGACTCGCGCTCGATCGAGCTGCCGCTCACCGGTTCGCTCGTGCTCGGAAGCTCGCGCGAGCGCGCCGGCTTCGTGCTCGAGGGCCAGGGCGTGGACGAGGCGCACTGCGCGATCGGCCGCACCAAGGAGGGCGACTGGGCCGTCAAGGACCTGGGCTCGCGCTACGGAACGATGCTCAACGGCACGCGCGTGGCGGCCGCGCGCCTCAAGCTCGGCGACCAGCTCGTGCTGGGCTCGCGCCGCCTGGAGGTGCGCCCCGTGCAAGTCGCGGCTCCGGCCGTGGGCAGCGCGCGCCCGAGCGACGTGCCCCAGCGGATCGGCGGCTACCGCATCGAACGCCTGATCGGCAAGGGCGCCATGGGCGCCGTCTACCTGGCCGTGCAGGAGAGCCTGCGCCGTCCGGTCGCGCTCAAGCTGCTCGCCGCGCGGCTCGAGTCCGATCGCGACTTCGTGGATCGCTTCCAGGCCGAGGCGCGCGCGGCGGCGGCGCTCTCGCACCCCAACGTGGTGGTGGTCTACGACGTGGGCGCGGAGAACGGCGCGCACTACCTGTCGATGGAGTACATGGCCGGCGGCAGCTTGGAGCAGAAGCTCGCCGCCTCCGGCCCGCTGCCGTGGAAGGCCGTCTTGACGGTGCTCGCCGACGCGGCCGCGGGCCTCGCCTACGCCGAGTCGCGCGGCATCGTGCACCGCGACATCAAGCCCGCCAACCTGATGTACTCTGGGTTGGGCACGGTCAAGATCGCCGACCTCGGGCTGGCCACCACGCTGGAGCAGGAAGCCAGCGAGGTCGGCGAGGGCGGGCGCAAGGTGTTCGGCACGCCGCACTTCATCTCGCCCGAGCAGGCGCGCGGCGCGGCCGTGGACCACCGCTCGGACCTGTACTCGCTCGGCGCCACGGCCTACCGCCTGCTCTCGGGCAAGACCTCGTTCGAGGGCGCCACCACGCGCGACATCCTGCGCGCGCTGCAGAACGACGCGCCGCGCCCGCTGCGCGAGCTCGTGCCCGACCTGCCGGCGGAGCTGGATGCGCTCGTGCGGCGCCTGATGGAAAAAGAGCCCGCCGCGCGCTTTCCGACGGCCGAGGCCCTGCGGCGCGAGTGCGAGCGCCTGCGTCTGGTGGCCGAGCATGGCCCGGCGCTCGAGGTCAAGCGCGGCGCGCGCGCGCAGCTCGGGCTGGGCCTCGTGCTTTTGCTCGTGGTGGGTGCGAGCGTGGCCTGGTACGTCACACGCTCGGCCACCACGGACTCCGGACCGCGCGAGCGCAACACCGCTCCCGGCGCCGACGTCCGAGCCGACTTGCCCCAGGACGACGGCTTCATGCTGGGCAAGCCGGACAAGACCGAGACCCAGTCCGACGAAGAACAAGTGCTGCGCGAGCGCGAGCGCGTGGCTGCTCAGGCCTTGCGCGAGCTGGCGCCCTTCCTCGCGCCCGACGAGCGCGTGCGTGGACAGTATCCCG
>JABFRZ010000651.1 GCA_013140785.1 Planctomycetota bacterium
GCGTCTCGGCGCGGATCGACGGCCGGCTGGTCTTCGAAACCGAGCTGCCGCTAGAGAATTCTCCGGCCTGGGTCGAGCTCGGCGGCGGCGCGGGTCTGGAAGTGCGCGGCGGAAGCGAACTCGAGCTCGAGAGCGCGCTGCTCGATCCGTCGGGGCGCGAGGTCACACCGGCCGACCCGCTCCTGGCGGGTTTCGGCGGACTCGCGCTCGAGCGCCGTGCGCGCGTCCCGCGTGCGCACGCCACGCGCGAGCGCCCGAACATCGTGCTGGTCCTGCTCGACACGCTGCGCGCTGACCGCACTTCGGCCTACGGCTATCCGCGCGATACCACGCCGCACCTCGCGGCCCTCGCGCGGCGCGGTCTCTTGTTCGAGGAAGCCCACGCGACCGCCAGTTGGACTTGGCCCTCGACGGCCTCGATCCTGACCGGCCTCCTGCCCGAAGAGCACGGCGTGCAGGACGCGGCCAGCTCGTTCCTCTCGGAGACCCTCGACACCCTGCCCGAGGCCCTGCAGCGGGCCGGCTACACCAGCGCGGCCTGGTCCGGCAGCCCGCTGATCGTGCCCGACAAGCTGTTCGACCAGGGCTTCGAATTCTTCGACGCGAGCAAGGAGGGCAACCTGCGCCGCTCCGACCTCGTCATGCCGGGCGCGCTCGAGTGGCTGGGCGCGGCCAGCGAGTGGCGCTTCTTCCTGTACCTGCACCTGATGGAGCCGCACGCGCCGTACGTGCCGCTGCCCGAGGCGCGCGCACGCTTCGCGCCCGAGGTGCCGGCCAGCTTCGACCCGCGGCGCTCGCTGGATCACCAGTGGGAGCTCCTCAGCCGCGCCTTCGACGAGCACGGCCAAGTGCACACCGAGCGCGTCGTGCCGCCCGAGGAGCAGCGCTGGATCAGCGACCTCTACGACGGTTGCGTGTGGAGCGGCGACTACTGGCTGGGGCAGCTGCTCGCGCGCCTGGAGGAGCTCGACCTCACCGAGAACACGATCGTGGCCGTGACCAGCGACCACGGCGAGGAGCTCTTCGACCACGGCCTGCTGGCGCACGCCCACGCGCTGCACCGCGAGCTCGTGCGCGTGCCGCTGGTGATCGCCGGGCCGGGCTTGCCCCAGGGCGAGCGCATCGTCGTGCCCGTCTCGGGCGCCGCGCTCGGGCCGGCACTGGCGCGGCTCGGTGGTTCACGGATCGAGGGGTTGACGGATTCGTTCGACCTCTTGCGGCCCGGCGCGGGCGCGGACGTGCTCTTCTCGACGCGCCAGGGTTACTGGAACGGGAGCGGCCGCCAACCGCTGTTCGGGCTGCGCCAGGGCTCGCGCGTGTTGCACCTAGCGCCGCGCGCCGTGGAACGCGGCAGCGCGGCGCCGGGGGGCGACTTGCGGCTCTACGACCTCGCGCACGATCCGGAGGAGCACGACGACCTTGCGGCGCGCGAGCCCGAGCGCGCGCAGGCCATGCGCGAGCGTCTGCTCGCGTGCCTGGCCGCGCTCGAGACCCGCCGCACCGAGACCGGCGGCGCGGTGGACGAAGGCACCCAAGAGATGCTGCGCGACATCGGCTACCTCGGGCCCGACGGCGAGGAGCAGCCCGAGGAGCAGCGGGACGGGCAAGGCCGGTGACCGTCCGGCCCACGCTCAGGTTCTCCCAGGATCGAGCCGATTTCGAGCCTGTGCCGCGCGCCCGTCTCGGACTCCTGCTCGCCCTCGCGCTGAGCGCCTGCGGGCACTCGGCCGAAGCGCCGCCTTCGCTGCTCCTGCTCACGCTCGACACGACCAACCCCGAGGCGCTCGGCTGCTACGGCGGCCCGCGCGGGCTGACGCCGAACCTCGATCGCCTGGCGCGCGAGGGCGTGCTCTTCGAGGACGCTAGAACGGTTGCCCCGCTCACGCTGCCGGCGCACGCCTCGCTCCTGACCGGGCTCTATCCCGTGCGTCACACGCTGCGCCGCAACGGCGAGACGCGCCTCGCGTCCGAGGCGCGCACGCTGGCCGAGCTCGCGCAGGAGCACGGCTACCTGAGCGCCGCCTTCGTGGCCGCGGTCGTGCTCGCGCCCGAGTTCGGGCTCGACCAAGGCTTCGCGCACTACGACGCGCCGCCGACGCCAGAGAACGTCGAGGAGCACCTACTCGCTAGCCGTGGAGCGGACGAGATCGTGGCGCGCGCCGTGTCCTGGCTCGACCAGCACGAGCCCGCTCAGCCCTTCTTCCTGTGGCTGCACCTCTACGACCCGCACTTCCCGCACGACCCGGCGCCCGAGTTCCTGGCGCGCGCTCAGGGCGACCCGTACCTGGGCGAGGTCGCGGCCATGGACGCGGCCATCGGTACGCTGCTCGAGCGGCTCGAGCGCGACGGGCGGCTCGCGAACACGCTGGTCGTGGCCGCGGCCGACCACGGCGAGGGTCGCGGCCGGCACGGCGAGGAGACCCACGGGGCTTTCGTGTTCGACTCCACGCTGCGCATCCCGCTGCTCGCGCGTTTGCCGCTCTGCGCGCGCGCGGGCGAGCGCGTGCGCGCGCCCGTCAGCCAAGTGGATGTC
>JABFRZ010000344.1 GCA_013140785.1 Planctomycetota bacterium
CCCTGTGCCTGGGCGCGAGCAGGAGCGCCGCCCCGCCCAGGCACAGGGTGGGGAGCACGAAGATCTTGGCGCGAGTGTTCATGGGGGTGAGCGCTTCTCTCTAGCGCTTCTTCAGGAGCCGCACGGCGGACTCGAGCTGCTCGAGGCGTTGGTTGGCGTGGATCGCATAGCCCTCGCCGCGCCCGAGCACGGCCGCGCCGCGTTGGCCCTCCACCACGCGATACAGGCCGCCGTGGGCGGCCACGAGCGCGTTGGCCGCAACGCCGCCGCCCATGTCGTCACTCCAGCGGTAGAACGCGACCACGCGTCTGCCGACCTTGACGTCGTCTGCGGCCGGAGCCTCGGAGTTGAACACGCCCTCGGTCTCGCTCAGGAAGCCGCCGCGGAAGGTCACGTCCACGGTGATGGGTTGGCCGCTCGCGAGTGCGCGGCCCTGGACGGTGAGCGTCGTGAAGTAGAGCCCCTCGCCGTCTCGCGGGCTGTCCGCGCGAAAGACGCGTGATGCCAGGATCTGGCCGTGAACGGTCTGGTCGGCTACCTGGACCATCTCCTCGAGCGTGAAGCTCTTGATCTGAGCTCGCGCGCTCAGGCTGAAAACCGCCAGGAGGAGCGCCGCTGCTAGCTGGCCTGCAAGGGCGTGGAAGCGCTTGTTCATGAGCGTGCGAGCGGAGGAGACCCCGCCCTTTGGGCGGGACTCGACGGGGGGACGGATGCCAGGGTGATGTCCACTGAACCGTAGCCCACAACCGCGCGCCCGGACCCGGAAAGAGGTTCGCGGGAAAAGGAGCGAGCCGCCGGGGCCGAGTGTTCGGCGCCGGCGGCTCGCTGTGAAACTCTGTCTCTGCTACGGGACCAGCGTGATCGACTGATCGTTGCTCCCCACGAACGGCAGGGGCCGCACGAGGGAGAAGCTCTTCCCGAACCAGTTCGCGCCCACCACGGCGGGATCGGGCAGGTTGGGGATGCTCACCGATAGCCAGCCCGAGGCCGGGATCGTGTAGGAACCGGGCTTCGCGAGGGACGCGCCCTCCGAGAGCAGGTTGGCGGTGTCGAGGAAGCGACTCAGGCTCGGCGGGCCGACGGGCGAACTCAGCACGATGTGCCGCTGACCTGGCTGACCCGAGAGGGTCATGGTCAGGCCGACGTCTTGGTCAACGACGTTGCCCGCGTCGCCCGTGCCCCACTCGAGCTTGGGCGTGGCGGGGGCGACGACCGTGATGGGGAATTGATCCAGGACGAAGCCGTCCGTGGTGCCCAGGTTGTGCGCGCCGAGAGTCGCGACCATCGGCATGTCGAGCGTGATGGTGGTCGGGTTCACGATCGTCCAGCGCGAGGCGGGGATCGCGCTCCCGTCGATCGTCACCGAGGTCGTCTGGTTGAGATCGGTCCCGGTCAGGGTGATCGTCTCGGCTGTGCCCGGCACGAGCGCCTCGATGGACGAGGGCGCGATGCCGGTGATGTTGGGGTGGGGGAACGGCGGAATGCCGAAGGTACCCACGAGGTCGGTCGGGAAGGCGTTCGACAGCGTGGCTCCGCCCGAGCCCGACTTGTTCACCATCACGTCGCCTGGGCTGGCGGCGGCTGGGATCGTGACCGTGATGATCGTGTTGCCCGCCGTGGAGCTCACGCCCGTCACGCGCACGATCGGGTCGACGGCCGCCCCGGTGACGCTCTCGTTCGTGAACCACACCTCGTTGCCGGTGGCGCCGAACTGGGTGCCGTAGATCGTCAGGGTGTTCGCGCCGGTGTCGGCCACCGTGGCGCTGATCGTCGGCTTGGTGGCCGAAGCCAGGCTGTAGACGAATTGGACACCGGCGATGTCGTCGGGCGCGATCGAACGGAGGCCGGTCGAGCCCGCGCTCCCCGAAGGCGCCATGGTGGCCGATCCGACCGCGGAGTGTCCGAGGCCGAGCGCGTGCCCGTACTCGTGCGTCATCACGCTCTGGATGTCCCAGCGCAGGCTCACCGACCCCGGGCCGTCGTCCCAGGTCCACTCGTCGCAGAAGCGGATGCGCCAGCCGTCGGAGATCGGCGACTCGAGGAAGGCCAACGTGCCGCCGCCGCCGCAGTTCGCCAGCGAAGACGCGATGTTGTTGTTTGTCGTGCCGACACCGTCGGCGTTGCCCGACCACATGGCGTCGAAGTTGGCGCCGCCGCTGCCGAGGAGGTTGCCGCTGAGCGGGTCGCCGCTGCCGTCACCGTGCAGCCGGCTGCCCCACTCGACGATAGCCTTCCACATCGCCAGCTCGAGGCCGGTCCAGCCGGGGAACTGGGATGCCAAGGCCACGTTGTCGTCGGCCGTCGCGTCCAGGAAGTTGTCGAACACGCGCACGTCGCGCTGGGTCTCGCCGAGGTTGCCGCCGATCGTGGAGAAGGCCTCGGAAGGGCGCGCGGGCGCGAGCAGGAGCGCCGCGGCGCCGAGGCACATCGCGGGGAGGACGAAGAGCTTGGCTTGGTTGTTCATGGGGGGTGAGCTCCTTGTGACTAGCGGTTCTTCAGGAGCCGCACCGCGGACTCGAGGTGTTCGATGC
>JABFRZ010000231.1 GCA_013140785.1 Planctomycetota bacterium
GTAACGCGCGTGACGGAGTCGCGCTTCGAGGAGGAAGAGCTCGGCGGCGTGCGCTTCGTGCCCCTGGTGGGAGCCGAGGGCTGGCGCGAGGAACGCCCGCGGCCGCCGCGCGTGGAACGCCCCAGCGCACTGGCCGCGCTCGCGGCCGAGAGCTGCGAGCCCTTCGCCTCGATCGAGACCATCGACCTCGAGCCGTTCTTGCGCCGCGTTGGCGACGCGCGCGTCGTGCTGCTGGGCGAGGCCACGCACGGGACGTCCGAGTTCTACCGCCTGCGCGCGCGCATCACGCGCGAGCTGATCGCGCGCAAGGGCTTCGACATCGTGGCCGTCGAGGCCGACTGGCCGGATGCGGCCCGCATCGATCACTTCGTGCGCGAGCGCGACGTGCCACGCGCCAAGTGGCAGGCCTTCGCGCGCTTCCCCACCTGGATGTGGCGCAACCGCGACGTGCGCGACTTCGTCGACTGGCTGCACGACCACAACCAGGGGCGCGAGCGCGGACGGCGCGTGCGCTTCGCCGGGCTCGACCTCTACGGCATGTACAACTCGATCGCGGCCGTGCTCGGCTACCTGGACCGCGCGGAACCCTCGAGCGCCGCGCTCGCACGCCAGCGCTACGGCTGCCTGACGCCCTGGCAGAGCGATCCGGCCGAGTACGGGCGCGCGGCGCTGACGGGCGAGTACCGCTCCTGCGAGCGCGACGTGGTGGGGATGCTCCAGACGCTGCTCGAAAAGGGGATGGAGGAGCTGCGCCGCGACGACGAGCCCTTCTTCGAAGCGCTCCAGAACGCACGCGTGGTGGCCGACGCCGAGGCCTACTACCGCGTCATGTACTACGGTGCAGCGGAGTCCTGGAACCTGCGCGATCGGCACATGTTCGCGACCCTGGAGCGCCTGCTCGAGTTCCACGGCCCGAGCTCGAAGGCCGTGGTGTGGGAGCACAACTCGCACGTGGGCGACGCCTCGGCCACCGAGATGGCCGCGCGCGGCGAGCTGAACATCGGCCAGCTCTGCCGCCAGCGCTTCGGACCGGCGGCCTACTCCCTGGGCTTCGGCACGCACCACGGCACGGTCGCGGCCGCCTCGCACTGGGGCGGCCCGCTGGAGGTGAAGCAGGTGCGTCCCGCCCTCGAGAAGAGCTACGAGCGCCTGTTCCACGACGCGGGCGTGCCCTCGTTCCTGCTCCCGCTGCGCTCGCCGCGCAAGCCCGAGCTGCGCCGGGAGCTGACGGAAGCACGCCTCGAGCGCGCCATCGGTGTCCTGTACCGGCCCGAAACCGAGCGCGCCAGTCACTACTTCCACGCCGTGCTGCCGCACCAGTTCGACGAGTTCGCCTGGTTCGACCGGACCGAGGCGGTGCACCCGATCGAGACCCACGAGCTCACCGGCATGCCAGATACCTATCCCTTCGGCTTGTAGGCGCGTCACCCACACACACGGGAGGCCTCATGTTCACCCAGACCGGAATCCGTCGGGCCGTCGTGGTCGTCCTGGCCGTCGTGCTCCTGCTCGTCTTCTGCTCGGGCATCCCGGGCGGTGCGCTCGCTGCGCGGCAGCAGGCGTTGCCGGCGGCCGTTCGTTCGCTCGACCAGCTCAGCCTGGAGTTCCGCGAGGTCGCGCGGCGCGGCGAAGCGAGCGTCGTGCGCATCGAGATCCGCGGGACACCGCGTCCGGCGTCCGAGGACTCCCTGCCGGGGAGCCCCGAGGAGTTCTTCCGGCGCTTCTTCGAGGCCCCCTTCGGTGGGCGCGCGGACGAGCCCGAACTGCCCGACTCCGACGACGCCCAACGCTACGACGTGCCCAGGCGCGTCGGGGCCGGCAGCGGCTGGATCTACGACCGCCGCGGTCACGTCGTCACGAATCACCACGTCGTGCGCGATGCCGAGTCGGTGGTAGTGAAGCTGCACGACGGCCGAGAGTGTCCGGCCCGCGTCGTGGCGACCGATGCGGCGACGGACATCGCGCTGCTCGTGATCGAGGCGGGCGACTTGACTCCCGCCGTGCTCTCCGAAGGCTCGCTCGAGCAGGGCGACATCGTCTTCGCCTTCGGATCGCCGTTCGAGTTCGAGTTCTCGATGAGCCAGGGCATCGTCTCCGGCAAGGGCCGGCGCACCGGCATCCTGGGTCCGTCCGGCTACGAGGATTTCATCCAGACCGACGCGGCCATCAACCCTGGGAACTCCGGCGGTCCGCTGACCAACGCGCGCGCCGAGGTCGTGGGCATGAACTCCTCCATCGTCACCGGGAGCGGTCTCTTCGGCGGGATCGGCTTCGCCATCCCGATCGCGATGATCCGGCCCGTGGTCGAGCAGATGATCGAGTTCCAGGCCGTGCGCCGCGGACAGCTCGGGATCTTCATCCAGGACGATCCCGACGTGCTGAAGTCGTTCGGCTACGAAGGACCAGGCGCGGTGGTGAGCGACGTCGTCCCCGACGGCCCGGCCGACAAGGCGGGCATCCGGGCCGGCGACGTCGTCACGAGGCTCGACGGTCAGGGCGTGGCCGGCGCCGCCGCCCTGCGCCAGGCG